>NZ_JBQEPK010000044.1:0-43536 GCF_052045615.1 Methylobacterium sp. 22177
TGGACGATCAGGCCGAGACTGGAAAAGCCCTTGCGCATGTCGGTGTGGCCGGTGGCCAGCCAGACCCGGACATTGGCCGGCAGCGGGATCATCGGCCCTCCAGGGCATCGAGCACCCGGCGCAGCGCCGCGGCATCGACATCCCGGTCGACCTTGAGACGACGGCCGCCGCCGAGATCGATCTCGATGACACCGGTCTTGCGCCGTGCGCGACGGGGCTGGGCCGCAGCACCCGGATCATCCGACCGCGGCGCCAAAACCGCCGACGACGGCTCCGGAGTGATGGCCACGGGGACGAACACCGGAGCCTGCCCGTCCCCGCCCAGACGGCCTTGCCGAGCCTGGCGTCGCCACGTGAACAGCAGGCCCTGAGCGATCCCGTTCCGGCGGGCCACCGAACACACCGACACGCCGGCCTCGTACGAGGCTTCGACGATCCGCGCCTTGTCCTCGAACGACCAACGCCGCCGTCGTTCGATCCCCTCCAGTACCTCGACCCGCATCATCCTGACCCGCCGACCTTAACGCCAGCATTAAGGTCAGGCTTCAGCCGAGCGCGCGATGCCTCCGGGGGCGGCCTTCACCGGACGCGTACGCCCATCGACAGGTCTGAGCCAGAGCATCACGCGCCCCAGGATGGAATTGCTGGGCAGAGCAGCGCGGTTGATCTAGTTGAGCAAACTGCGACGTTCGTTCGTCAGCTGCGTGAGCGCGCAGGTCCCGACCCGCAACCAATCGACAAGGTCTTCATAGACGCGCTCTACGAGCAAGACCTGAGCCTAAAACCGAACATTGCGGCCGTGAAGCGTCGCCGACAGATACGCGAGCTCTAACGATTGTTCGACTCACAGAATGACGTGAGCGCTATGGTGAAGCAGGCAAACCGCCCTTCGCATAAGTGGGCATATGGAACACGGCGCGACAGCGAGCTGCTTTCGACCCACCTCGGTCGCTCAGTCGATTGGGATGCCATCTCGCAAGCGGACGCAACTGAGGGCAACCAGCCGTTCACTCAGGAGTAGTGGCCAAGTCATCCGTTCCCTCGTCGGCCTCATCGGCCCCATCCTGTCGCGAGAGAAAGTGCCGAATAAACTCACTTAAGGGCGGCTGGAGGCGCTGGCCGCCCAAATCCGCTGCACGGCGCGCAACCATATCCCAAAAGTGCGGGCCACCGCACGGCTCCATCGAACCGGCGCGTCAGGACGACTTTCCGAGTAGCCCCCTAATCCAAGTCATGCCACCGTTGTCCAGACGCGAGACCCAAAGAGTGTTTCCACACGACCGGGTTTCAGTTTGAAACGTGAAATCCCCACGGCTGGCGAAGCCAACAAGATACTTGGCGCCGTTGATTTCGGCCATGACAGCCGAGCCTGAATCGCCCTGGCAAACGAGGTTGTATTCGGGAACTGGTGGTTTGTCGCCCGGCGCCAGCACCAGCATGCCATCCTCGTCGATTGCCGTGTTCCGGGACTCTGGAGCGGGGACACGAAGCGCGAACTTCCGATGTGTCTGCGACCCCGACATATACATAAGGTTCAGGATCCGTCGCTGGATCAGCAGGTCGCCCGCCTTTCCCCGGAACGGACCGTATCCCTGTTCAAGATAGGCGTTCTCGGCGTAGCCGAAGCGACGGCCTGCGGGGCTTTCGTCGAGATTGGCGATACCGTCCGCATCTGGATTGGTCGCTTGCTCAATACGGATTGCTGCTAGATCTGTATCAGTGGAGTCTCCACCGCGGCTGGGTGGGAAGGCAAAGGCCTGCTCCGACACCTCCACCCGATTCAAAGCTCCTTTGGCCGTGAACAGGATGCTGAACTTGAGCCGGTGACGCAGGCAGTGCGCGGCGGTCAAAACAACTTTGTCGATCAGAAGGCCATGACAAAAAGGACCGTTTCCGATTGCCAGAACGACATTGCTGTACGGCATGAGGTCCGCCGCACGCGGCCCATCGTTCACGAGCGGAAGCAGCCCTGCTATTAGGGCTAAAGAGCCAAGCGCGCCTTGGTATTTCCATCGACCGCTGTCGAGCATGAAGAAACCTTCAATCTGCCGTCGTTAATTTCCAACGATCAAGAAAATTTGGCATTTCGCCAATATGTAGCCGCACAATGACAGTATATAATTTCGAATATGATACTATCATCGGGTTCCCGAATGTCAGAGCCGGTCATTATGAAAGTACCAGGCTTTATGATTTTATCAATCATGGCGATATCGGAATTATCTGAGTTGAAGCGCCAGAGTTTTGCAAAGCATGAAACACTGGACTTATCAGGAAGAAAACCTACGCCAAACTTAGATGTCACAAAATCCTGTTCCGATGCTATGATTTGTTGGCCATTTCGATAAGATTTGCAGTCTTGGCCTTCGGTTGCGTAGCTGCCTCTGCTACCCTGTCCTATCGCGCTCGGCAGGATAAGGCTGCGACGCCCGAGGAGGGACGGTCGGACATTAGCGGTGACAGCGGGATTATTATCCATGCGCGTCAAGTCATTAAGGCAGCTCGCCAATGCACGGTGCCGAGCTTCTAACTGCTAACTAGCCCTCCTATAACTAATAGTAAAAATCGTCCATTCCCACAAATGTTGATGTTATTTGTCTCATATATCATAATACTTAGCCCAAAATATAATTGCAACGATAGATTAATCCCTGAAATATAATGGGAGAGAACAGTTGAAATTCTCTCCCAAAATAAACGTTATCGCAAGACGGACGAATCTAAATTGTATCTAATAGGTCCTTGCGCACACAAAAGCGACAGATTAATTGGTGTTGTTGTCGCCAGGCGGCTGGTCATACCCAGGAGGCGGGGGTACATGATCAGGCGTACCGGGTTGTTGAATATCATGCCCGACTGGGAAATCACCTCCATTTCCAGGACTTGCTGGAGGAAGATCATTAGTGGGTGGAAGGTTCACTGGGGTTGGCGAAGGAGCTCCTCCGCCATCACCCGCGCCTGGATCAGGTGGTGAGTTGATATGCTGCCACCACGGATCTTCATCTTCGTCGTATGAAGCTGGCTTTACTTCCGTGTCGTGATACGACTGGTTAGCAGCGGAGACGTTCGAATGGCTGTTTGTCTGGGCTGCCGACGAACCATCAGTCTTCCCTGTGCTCGATAAGCTCAAAAGAGCATCGCCCTGTTGCGGGGATAGTGTTGTCGAATTTCTTGGATCCGCCGACTGTGTGTTCGGAGAAATCTTAGCGTCATCCGATGAATTGTTGTCGGATCTGGTTGCGGTATATGAAACGATGCGGGCTTGAGATGTGTATGTCGGAGCGATGGAAACACTCATTAGGCAACTCCCATGTAAGCGACTCAATGTAATCGAGTCTTTTTTCGAAAACTTTCTTTCATAATCGGGCGAATTCACAAACTGATCAGATTATCTTGATTTCACCAGTGTGCATCGGCATCGAACGCGGACCCACCCGCTCGGTAGACCTAAATTGATAGATCAACTTGCTTTTTGGGCGGGACGGTGGGGTCCTATTGGAAGCCGATCGGCGTCGAACGGGTGCCCACCTTCAGAGCGGGAATTGACCCTAGTTGAATGACTTAAGTCGGTATTGAATGTGGGGTCCGCTTGCACGCCGATCCACACCGCGCCGGTCCGACCGGCGAACCCGACAGCGCGCCTTCCGGCGCATGAGCGATCCCCCACGCAAACGCCCGTGCCAAGCAAGCCAAGCCCGTACCGCACTATCCTAGCGCTTATGGGGGAGGGGAGGGCGCTGCGATCAGCGAGAGTGCCCTCCCCTGTTGCTTCGGCCGAGGAGGCAGGTAATTTGCTCAAAGCGGGAGGTGATATTATAGATTAGGGACGACATAATAGCGTATTACCACGATAATATGATGTGGTTCCATAATGTTTGTTATGCGAATTACAGTATCGTAGATAACAAAGTTCGTATAATCTGCGAGAGTCATTCCCGCGGCAAGGGGCTCGGCCGATCTCCGATAATTTAGTTCGCCTCCCCTCCCCTACGCGCGATCCGGCACTGCTACGGGCGCCGAGTCAGCTACAGTCTGCCATGCCGGAAACCGTTTGATCCATTCGGCCCACAAAACGTAAACCCTAGACCGTAACCGCATATGCTGTTCAAGCGTATAAATCGCGTGCCGAATTTTGCTCGGAGCGTACAAAATGCCCAGGATGGATTTTTGATGTCGAACCGGCGAAGGGCGCGAAGATACGCTCCGATCGGAGGCCGGCTTCGCCGAGGCAGCCGCCATCTTCGGCGGCCGTGTTGAAGAGTATCAGAATACCAGGGTCGACGAGAACCTCCGCGCCTAGGGCGTCTCTGCAACGGGTTCACAGCGCGCACGGGCCGGCCTGCGGAGGATCACTGCCAAATGCTCAACGGCATGCTCTGGATCCTGCGTAGGATCGTGCGTACCGGTGCGCCCTGGGAGGATCTGCCGGCCCGCTACGGGGCGGCCGGAACCGTGTCGAGCCGGTTCTACCGCCGGCGCGAGGCCGGCGTGTCCGACCGGGTGCTGCAGCGCCCGCAGGCGCAGGCGGACGCCCGCGGCGCCGTGGACTGGGATCCGCGCTGCGTGGACGCACGGTGGTGCGCCCACCAGTACGCCGCCGGGGCACGCCGGTCCAGCGCCATCGGGAGGTGACGGCACGGTCGAGGTCGTCGACGAGGCGCTCGCGCGCAGTCAGGGCGGCTTCTCCACCGAGAAGCGGGCTGCCAACGACCTCGACATGGTCACCCTCGCCATGATCATGCTTCGGCTCACATGAGTTTGCGGAGTTGCCCCAGTATCCTGTGGCCGTGAGGACCCGGGCGCGTCCGCGGATCGACGGCTTGCTGGCGATGCCGTTGGCTGGATGCAGAGTCGGTCCGGTCAGCGGCCGCTCTGCCGCCCTCCGCTCAACCAACGTCTGATAACCCTTTCTTATCAGACGTAGCGTTACGCTCAGGTTCGATTGAGGGAGAGAGCCATGACGCTGCCCGCTACGCTTGCTGCCCGCGCCCGCGCGTTTGCCGACGAGGCGCTCTCGGAAAATTCCCGCCGGGCCTACCGCGCCGACTGGCAGCACTACGCGGATTGGTGCCGCACCCACGATCTCGAGCCCCTGCCCGCGGGACCCGAGCAGGTGGCGAGCTATCTCACCTCGATGGCCGAGACTCACAAGCGCGCCACGATCGAGCGCCGGCTCGTCACGATTGGTCAGGCGCACAAGCTCCAAGGGTTGCCGTGGATCCCGGCCCATCCGGCCGTGCGGGCAGCCCTGCGCGGAATGTTCCGGCGCTACGGTCGGCCGAAGAAGCAGGCCGCCGCGCTCGGCGTGCCCGAGACCCTCCAGATCGTCGCCGCCTGTGAAGGCACGGTTGCGGCTCTTCGTGATCGCGCGCTGTTCCTGATGAGCTTCGCCGGAGCGTTCCGGCGCTCCGAGATCGCGCGGATCCGCTTCGAGGACGTCGCCTTCCGCGAAGGTGCGGTCGACGTGTTCCTGCCCCAGTCGAAAGGCGATCAGGAGGGCGAGGGCACGATCGTGACCGTCCTGGCCGGCGAGAACGTCGCGACGTGTCCCGTCGCGGCGCTTCGGCGTTGGCTAAAGGCGGCGCCCACCGAGAACCATATCTTCCGCGCTGTCCGAGCCGACGGAACCGTGATGGAAGCGGGTCTTCATCCGGATTCGATCGGACGTATCGTTCAGAAACGCGCCGCCGAGGCCGGCCTCGTTGCTGGGCCCCGCGAGCGCATCTCAGCACACGGGTTCCGCGCGGGCTTCATCACCGAGGCTTACAGACGCGGATCACGGGACGAGGAGATCATGAGCCATTCGCGGCATCGGGATCTCAAGACGATGCGTGGATACGTTCGCAGAGCCAAGCTTTCCGACGCTCATCCCGGTCGCAACCTAGGCCTCTGAAGGGGACCCGCCGGCGCTGCGACGTTACAGCCGCTGGTCCGATCGATCGAAGTCCATCTCGACCGTTTGGAGCCGTTGCCGACGCTTCTGAAATCCTACCCGGGTCGGCCGGTCCGCGAATTCGACATGCACCAGGGGCAGATCCTCCGCATCCCGAGCTCAATCTGCCGCTGTCGATCCTGACTGGGCGCTCGGAAGGTCCGCTGAGTGGCGGTCTGATTCGCGCCAACGACCGGAGCTGGCCGAAAGCGGAATGGCGACTTGCCGGTGGGGCGCTTGAAAAGCAGACGGCCTTCTCTCGACCCAGCTACGCCGAACGGTGTCGGTCTGCTTCGGTGATGCTGGGCGCCTTTCGCGCGGGTGGCGGATCATCGGGTGCTTTTCGATCCGGCGCGCTGCCGTCCCCGCGACGAGCCAAGTGCCGATCCATGGTCGTCAAGAACGTGGTGGGCGATGAGCATCGGCTTCGGGTTGGATGGCCAAGCCGGCGACGCAAGAAGGGCTTTGCCGACCGGGCCGATCGCATCGTTCCTGGAAGTCGGTTGCATCCGGGGCTTCTCCGGAACACTGCCCTACGTGCCGCAACAGAGTGATCACATGGTGGTGCTCTGCGCCGATCCGTTCCTCCGCTCCTCTATCTTTGAGAGCGACATCGAAGGGACGATCGAGAATGCGACAGGTGAAGGTCAGGCTGATGGAGCCGGGTCTGCGCCCCCGGCGGACACGCTTGGAAATCCCCGGCTGGGCGGGCGATCCCGAGCCTCGCACGGACGGATCGCAGGAGTATGCTTGGCACTGCATCCCATTCTCGGAGGCGGCCAAAGGCGGGATCGAGCTGTTCTACCCCTACGACGCCGAGTTGCGCGTCAGCACGCGGGACGGAACGCTGGTTTTTGAGGGCGAATTCGCCGAGCCCGGCGAGCCGGGGCTGCAATGGCCGCCGTTCCGGAGCTTCGGCGACGCCTACTACACGTATCAGATCCTCATCGACCTGAAGGTTGAGGAGGGTTGGGCGATCAAGACCGAGACCCACCCGCGGTTCTACACTGACCGGACCGGGACCGTGCCGGTCGCCGTGCCGGCCCTCATCCGGCACTGGTGGCCGATGATGTACTTCATGGTGTTCAAGGCCCCGGACGAGGGCTGTACGCACATCTTCCGGAAGGACGAGCCCTTCATGCAGGTCTCCGTCGTCCCGGCCGAGGCTAATTTCGAGCTCGTGCCGATGTCCGAGGAGGAGGCGGCCGAGCGCGAACTGCAATCGCGGCGCATCTACGCCAGCCGCGAGACGCTGGCGGCGGACTCGCAGTGGACCTCTGCGACTCACACCGTGTTCGACGGCACCTACCGGCGCATCCTGGGCGCGGCTAAGAGCCCGCGGTGAAGCCGGGCGGGGTGGAAACCATCCACCCCGCCGTGGCGGGCTTAGTATCCGTACGGCACGTAGTAGCCGTGATGGTGATGGTGATGGTGGTGATGATGATGGTACCGCCGGTAGTACCGGTGATGGTGATGATGGTGATGATGGTGGTGGTAAAACGGCGGGTAGAAGCCGTGATGGTGGTGATGATGATAGTAGTATTGCGCCTGCTGGACCGTGGCCTCGCCCTCGGAGGCAGCCGGTAGCAGTTCGGCCTTCGCCGCGGCCTCGTCGGACTGCTTGAGGAGCGCCACCGCGTCGGGGATGGGCTTGAGCAGGTCGGCGTAGCTTTCGAAGCGCATGGCCGCATCGAGGTTGGCCGGGGCAGGCATCGCTGCCTGCGCCGGGTTGGCCGCCGCGAGTAGGGTGGCGGCCCCGATCAGGCCAGCGACTGTCTTGTCCATCGACGAGATCCTTTCTTGAACGGCGCGGCCCGCCTCCGAGGAAGCGCAGACGGAAGCGCCGCCAGAAACACCACCCGCCGGAAGGCCGTTCCGGCTTTCCCTGGGCCAGGCAATCACTTCTCCGGCATGAGCATCGAAGTGCTTGCCGATCCTCGCTATTGCCGATTCCGATATTTGATGAAATGAAATTTAGTCGATTGTCTGCGTCTTCAGTTGCCGCATCGCGCGTGTCGACGGCATTGCATCGTCGATGCAACGAAGCAGCGCGTTCCTGCCGCTCTTCGAGGAGACGACGATGACGAGACGATGGCGATGGGCCTTGCTGATTCAACTTGCGGTCATGCCTGCCGCCTTCGCCCAGCAGCCCGCCGCATCACCGGACGCGCCGGCATCCTTCGTCGAATCCACGGACGCCGCCCACCGGCACTGTTCCGGCTCCTGCCTGAAGACCGGCGCCTTGCAGTGGTTCTGCCGGCCCGATCAGACCTGCTCGCTCGACTGCGCGACCGCCCCTCCGAAGATGCACTGCCACGATCCGAAACGGTAGTCAGACGGCCTTGCCGACCAGGCTCCCGATGCCCGCCGTGACGGCCATGGCCAGCACGCCCCAGAAGGTCACCCGAGCCGTGGCCCGGGCGATGGGAGCGCCGCCCGCCTTGGCGCCGAGGGCCCCGAGTACCGCCAGGAACACCAGCGAGGCCCCGGACACGGTGTAGACCGCGAGGTTGCCGGGCGAGAGCGCTGCCGTCGCCAGCGGCAACGCCGCGCCGGCCGAGAAGGTCGCCGCCGAGGTCAGCGCCGCCTGGACCGGGCGGGCCGTCGTGACCTCCGAGATGCCGAGCTCGTCCCGGGCGTGGGCGCCGAGCGCGTCCTTGGCCATCAATTGCTCGGCGACCTGGAGGGCCAGCGCATGGTCGAGGCCACGGTCGACGTAGATCCGTGCCAGTTCCTCCCGCTCGGCGGCGGGGTCGTCGCTGAGTTCCTGACGCTCCCGTGCGAGGTCGGCCTGCTCGGTGTCGGCTTGGGAACTGACCGAGACGTATTCGCCGGCCGCCATCGACATCGCGCCCGCCACGAGGCCGGCGCTGCCGGCGACGAGGATCTCGCTGGTCTGGGCGGCCGAGGCCGCCACCCCGACGATCAGGCTGGCGGTGGAGACGAGGCCGTCGTTGGCGCCGAGCACGGCGGCGCGCAGCCAGCCGACACGGTCGATCAGGTGCCGCTCTTTGTGGACGGGTCGCATCGTCGTCAGGATCTCCGGGGCAGCATGCGACGCAGGACGGCGTCGTGCCAGAGGTAGTGGTGCACGAGGGCTGCGACCGCATGGAACAGGGCGAGCGCCATCAGCAGGTTGGCGGCGAGCCCGTGCCAGTGCGTGAGCGAGCGCCGCCATTCCGGATCGCCGAGTTGCGGCAGGCTGACCGGACCGAGGGAGACGCCCCGCACGAAGGCGTTGGCGATGCCGAGGCCGACGATGACCAGCAACAAGACATACAGCGCGGCGTGGGTCGCCTTGGCTAGGCGATGCAAGGGCCCGGGATCTTCCACCGGCAGGTCGCGCCCCCCGGCCCGTCGCCAAACCAGGAAGGCCAGTACCAGGCCGGTGAGGACGAAGCCCAAGTCGAAATGTGCCGACCAGATGCCGGAGCGCAGGGCCCCCTTTGGGACGAGGTCTTCGAGGAGGGTCCCGACCAGCCAAAGGCCGACGACGAGCAAGGCGGTCAGCCAATGCAGCGCGATGGTGCCGCCGTCGTATCGCGCCGTCGGTCGCATCGTGTCGCTCAGTGCCGTCATGGTCGAGGTCCTGCCTATGCCGGTGATGCTGCGGGGGGATGACGGTCGCCGACTGCCGGACGCACCGGGGCGATGGCGCGCCGGCCCTTGGCGCTGATGAACCAGAGCCCCTCGGGGTCCCGGCTCGACAGCCTCGGCCGAATCAGCCCACGCTCCCGCAGGGACCGGACCGTGCGCATCTCCCACGGCTTGGGCGAGACGAGCGGTCCCTCGCGGTCGAGCCGGAGCAGCATGGCCCGCTGGCCGGGCGTGAGGGGCGGCTGGGGCGCCGTTCGATCCCGCGGAAACATCGCCTGTTTAGAATTAATATAAACTACGCGCGGGTCAAGTGAGACCCCGCGCCTCGCGGCACGGGGTCGGCTCGCATCAGGGCTTGGCGGGAGCCTGGGCCGGGGCCTGCTGGCCCTGCAGGTCGATCGGCTTGTTGTCGTTGAGGTCCCAGCCGGTGTTCGGGTCGGTCTGCGTCCGCTGGAGCTGGGCGCGCATCTGCCACTGGTACTTGGCGATGCCGTGCTCGACCTCCTGCAACAGGTTGGAGGTGGTCGGGTCGACGTCCTCGGTCGTCTTGATCGCCGCGTGCACCTCCTCGCCGACGCGCTTGTAGGCGTTGGTAAACCACACGAGGATCTGGGCGTCGTCGAGGAAGCCGCCCGGGATCTCTGGGACGCCCGAGGTCTTCACGATGGTGTTCGCCCGCCCATCCGCGGACACGCCGACGGCCAGCAGCCGCTCGGCGATGGTGTCGGCATACTTGGACAGGCCCTCGTAGTGCTCCTGCAGCAGCAGGTGCAGCGGGTAGTACAGGGTCCCGGACGCGTTCCAGTGGGCCTGCTTGGTCTGGAGCTGGAGTTGCTGCAACTCGGTCAGGGTCTGCTGCAGGGCGGCGACGTCCTTCTTCATGCCGTCCTCGCCGGCGCCGAGGTCGATGACCGGCTGGCGGCTGACCTCGTTCGTCGGGAAGGCCCCGAGGGGCTGGCGGCTCGTCACCTGCGTCTGCGAGGACTGGCGCACGCCGTCGGTCTTGGTGCCGGAAGGCTGGGAAGTCGCGGGCGGGGTCGCGGTGGTCTCCTGGGCGACTTGCATGCGCGCCAGAATCTGGGTGGCGGACGGAGCGGTCACCTTCGCGGGGCTTGAGACGGCCGGGGCAACCTCACGGGCAAGGGCTGGAGAGAGCGCCGTCGAGGCCAGCAGGAGCGTGACCGAGAGGGCGTGGATCGGACGGGTCATTGTAAGCCTTGGGAACACTGCTTGGGGGAAGCCCGGCACGCCTTCGGGCGTTCGGGAGGCCAATCAGGGACGAACGCGGCGTTCCCCTCGTTCCGGGATGAACCCGAATTTACGAACCGGAGATTCCCGCCCCGCTTGCGGCCGAGGGCGGTCTCGGGCACCTCCTGCGGCAGCATCGGATCGCTTTTCGAAGGCCACTGATTGCTAGGCCGCATCGTCAGGCGCGCTGCCGAGCGGCTTCTTGGGAGGGGGGCGAACCGGTCATGTCCACGCGGCGCTACGAGGTGCGGCTGGCCACCCGTGACGGGCGCCGGGTCCTGACGGCACGGGCGGAGCGCGACGTCGCGTTGATGGCCGAGTCGGTGATGAGGCGTTACGGCGACGACATCCTCGACGTGGGGTTCTCGGTGGCGGCCCCCGACCCGGCGGCGAGCCGGCGGATCGCCCTCTACCTCTCGACGCTAATTCACGAACTCGACCCGGTCTGAGGTCTGCATCGTCTCCACCTTGAAACGATGTATGACGCACCCCTCAGGGTCACGTCGCAATGACGTGGTACCTCCCACCGTTGGAAGTTCAAAGAGCGGCCCCTTCGGCCAGGGGTCGGGATCATCGTCCGTTTTTGCAGAGCATTCGCGGGGGAGCGGTCGCGCAGCTCAGGGCACAGGACTGCGCGGGGCCGCAGAACCATTGCAGGCTTCCGCTCTTCAGGCATGCGCCGCCGCAATTCCGATAGGGCGCGTCGACTGGCTCGACGACGGATGCGGCCACAGGAGAGGACGTCATCGCGGGTTGCGCAAGGACCGGGGTCGCGATGGACACGAAGGCGAATAACGCCAGTATCGCTCGCTTCATCGCCTTAGACATCCTTTGCCGTCTCAATGGATTACGGCAAGGCGGCCGAGGTCGGCCCGTTCCTCTATGAATGGGAATTTAGCGATATCGCTCTGCCGGCACCTGAGCCCGCCTGCGGCCCGTTTCTCGACAGGGGCACTGGTTGCAGCCGTCGGCACGACGGCGAATGCCCGGGAACGGGCGCGTGCTTGGATGACGGGACCGGGCCGTGCCGGTGACATTGTCGGCGACGTGCTGGGCGCCGCCCTAACCGACGCCCATGGGTCCGTTGATGACGCATCTGACCCTGCGGGCGAGCTCCAGGCGCTTGTAGGGCTTGTTGATGATCTCAATCTCGGTGCCGCCGGCGTCAGTCCTTTCCAGCGAGCCCTCGGCGTAGCCCGTCGCGAGGAAGACTTTGAAACTGGCGCAGGTTAGCCGGGCGGCATCTTCCATGTCCGCTTCCGAGGTGCTGCCGAACCTCAACAGACGACCGGGTTGGGCGCGAAGCCGAACGTCCGGTTCTGCGCGCGTTGACGATCCGTCATGACGCAGTCTGGCCGGAAGCAGCTCGCCTGCTTCGGAGCAGATCCGACACACCACATTCCGGGACCATACATCTAGAGCGGCATCCGATCATATTGGATCATATGCGTCGTAGCCTCCGGCGGCGAGATAGCGGCGGCATTCGGCTGGCGTGAAGCGTCTGAAGGCTCGTCGGATCGTGTCCCAGAGGTCGCTGATCGTGCGAGCGGCCTCGGCACGAAGAATGGCCTTGAGCTTGGCGAAGGCGCGTTCGATCGGGTTGAAGTCGGGGGAATAGGCCGGGAGGTAGAGCAGACTCGCTCCCGCTGCCTCAATGCACTCGCGGATGCCGCTGACCTTGTGGGCGGGCAGGTTGTCGAGCACGACCGTGTCGCCGGGCCTGAGGGCTGGGACGAGGGTTTGTTCGACATAGCCACGGAAGCGAGCGCCAGTCATCGGTCCATCGAAGAGTGCGGTGGCTGTCAGGCCGCTGGTGCGCAGACCGGCAGTGACCGTGATGGTTTTCCAGTGGCCGAACGGCACCGCGACCCGGCAGCGTTCGCCGCGCGGGGCTCGCCCATAGCGGCGGACCATCTTCGTGTTGGTGGCGGTCTCGTCGAGGAACACGAGCTTGTCCGGGTCGAGATCGAGCTGGCCGTCGAACCAGGACAGGCGCGCGGCCTTCACGTCTTCCCTCTCCTGCTCGGCGGCGTGGCCGGTGTTTTTTTGCGCGTGATGCCATGGCGCTTGAAGAAGCGGGACAGGCTGCTGACCCCAACCCGCAGCCCCAGTTCGGCCAGACGGTCGCGCAACTCATGCAGGAACAGCTCGGGCTGCGCTTCGTAGGTCTGCCGGATCAGGTCGGCCTGTGCCTCGATGGTGTGCGAGCGTTGATCGCCGCCCATCGGCTTGGCCTGTGTCCGACCCTCCTGCACGAAGATCCCGTGCCAGCGCACGGCGCTGGCCGGGCTGACCTCGAAGCGCCGCGCCGCCTCCCGGCGCGAAGCCCCCGCCTCGATCGCGGCTACGACACGCTCGCGCAAATCAACGGACAGGGCAGACGCCATCGGCTCTCCTCCTCGGAAAGCCGACCATCGAATCACATCACCGTCGCGGCCGAAACCCTACACGATTCAATCCGGTCGGTGACCGCTCTAGCGCTGCTCCGCTCGCGCGAAACGGCTGGATCTCAGTAAACATCGGCCATGGAGCGGATCTCACGGCAGGATCGTCAGCGCACGGCGTCCGGGCACCCGAAACAATCGCTGCAGCTCTCGATGTCGCGAGCAGATCCGATGCCTTCTCTGTGAGCGGGCCGGCTCGCGCGGCCGGCGTCTCCCGGCTCTAGCGCTCCGGTGATGTCGCCGTAAGAGACCCGGATCTTCCGGATCGAGGCTCGGGGCGAGCATCATCCAGGGCAGGCCGGGGCCGCATCGGCTGAGAAGTCAGGCAGTGCGGATAGAGTTCGAGCTTCGCAGCATAGTCGCGCTCGACCCGATTCCGGCCAGACACCGTCTTCTGTGACGATGATGTCCGTAGGGACGTCGTGCACCTGCGGGTCCATCGACGCGCGCCCGCGCGTCGATGGACCCGCACGAGCCTCGGTGGCCTCGCCGAACGCTGTTTCAGCACCTTCGGTTCGGCGACGCGGATCGTGACATCCCGCATCACCACGACCGTCCCGGTCATCCCTCCCTGTGCGGCTTGGAGAGGCACGATGGCGGACTTCAGCGAGATCGACCGCCCATCCTCGCGGACGACCGGGACGGATGGGGGAGCGCCCGCACCATAGTGGCTCTCCCTGGTCGCCGTAGTCTTGCGGCACCCCTCGCGGCGGGGCTCGCGCGGTCGTTCGGGCATGATGAGGTCGAGCGGTCGGCTCATGGCCTCCGGCCCTCTGCTCCAGCCTGTGTCGACGCCGGTCCGGTTCCCCAAATCGCGGATACCGGGTCAGCGCGTCGTGAGCGCACTCGCGCTCGGGAAAAACAGCTCTTCGCCACCGACCTTGTAGCCCGCGATCGCCCCCTGCCCCTCCGGCGAGACAAGCCAGTCGATGAAGGCCTGCCCCTCCTTCGCCTTCACGCCGGGGTGCCTGTCGGGGTTCACCAGCATTACGCCGTAGGGGTTGAACAGGCTCGGATCCCCCTGAACCAGGATGACCAAGTCGGCGCGGTTCTTGAACGCGAGCCACGTCCCCCGGTCGGCGAGGATGTAGGCGCCGAGAGCCGAGGCCGCGTTGAGCGCGGGGCCCATGCCCTGGCCGACGTCCCGGTACCAAGGACCGCGCACGGCGGCGAGATCGACGCCGGCCTCCCTCCAGCTGCGCAACTCGGCGCTGTGGGTGCCCGAACGATCACCGCGCGACACGAACGCCGCCTTGCTGGCCGCGAGCTTGGCGAAGGCCTCGCGCACGCCCAGGCCGCGCACGCCGGCCGGATCGGAGGCCGGGCCGATCAGCACGAAATCGTTGTACATCACGTCGTACCGCCTCTTCGCGAAGCCCTCGGCGAGGAACTTGTCCTCGGCCGGACGGTCGTGGACCAGGACCACGTCGGCATCGCCGCGGCGCGCGGCGGCGAGCGCCTGGCCCGTGCCCAGAGCGACGACCTTCACGTCGATCCCGGACGTCTCCCGGAAGAGCGGGAGGATGTGCTTGAACAGGCCGGACTGCTCGGTCGAGGTCGTCGAGGCGACGACGATCGCGGTCGGTTCGGCGTCGGCCGATGGCAGGAGGCCGGCCGCGCTCAGGAGCGCGGCCAATCCCAGGGTCAGGAGGCGACGACGGAAGGGGTCCACGGCAATTCCCCGGCGAGGTAGGCCCGCGCCTCGGACGTGCGGGGCGAGAACAGGATCTGGCGGGATGGACCATGCTCGACGGCGCGGCCGGAGGCCAGCACGATCGCCGTGTCGGCGAGGCGCGCCACCTGCCCGAGATTGTGTGAGACGAGCACCACCGTGGTGCCCGCCCGCGCCATCGCGGACACCAGCCCCTCGACGATCTCGGTCGAAGCCGGGTCGAGGTTCGCGGTCGGCTCGTCGAGGAGGAGCAGGTCGGGTCCGACCGCCCAGGCGCGGGCCAGCGCCAGCCGCTGCTGCTCGCCGCCGGAGAACCGCGTCGCGGCATCGCGTGCGCGCTCCGCGAGTCGGACCCGGGCGAGCGCCTCCTGCACCCGCGCGGCGCGCGCAGGACGGGGCAGGCTTCCGAGAGCCAGCGCGACGTTCGCGGCGGCGGTCGCGCGGATCAGCGCGGGCCGCTGAAACACGAAGGCCCGCCGGTGCGGGCCGACCCGGACCGTCCCGCCGTCGGGTCGCAGGAGCCCGTCGATGACCCTGAGCGTGACGCTCTTGCCCGCTCCGTTCGGTCCGATGACCGCCGTGACGCTGCCCGAAACGACCTCCAGGCAGAGACGGTCGAGCACCGTTCGCCCGTCGAGAGACAGCGTCACGTCCTCGAGGCGGATGGCCGGCGCCGCGCTCATCCGTACACGCGCGCGGCGTGGCGGCGGAGCAAGGCCACGGCGACGTTCACCACCAGAACGAGGCCGATCAGCACGAGGCCGAGCGCCAGGGCGAGGCTGAGATCGCCCTTCTGGGTCTCCAGCGAGATCGCCGTCGTCATCGTGCGGGTATACCCGTCGATGTTGCCGCCGACGACGAGGACCGCGCCGATCTCCGAGATCGCCCGGCCGAACGCGGCGAGCGCCGCGGTCACGAGGGAGAAGCGCACGTCGTAGATCATCGCCCCGGCCTGACGCGGTGCGGAGAGCCCGAGGGAGCGCAGCTGCTCGCCGAGATGCACCCGGGCGTCGGCGACGACCTGCTGCGTCAGGGCGGCGACGAGCGGGGTCGCGAGCGTCGCCTGTGCGGCGATCATCGCGCCGGGGGTGAACAGCAGGCCGAGCGTGCCGAGCGGGCCGGAGCGGGAGAGGACGAGGTAGAGCGCGAGGCCGACGAGCACCGGCGGCAGCCCCATGAAGGCGTTCAGCAGGCCGACCGCGGCGCCGCGTCCGGGAAAGCGGGCCACAGCCAGGAACGCACCCAGGGGTATGCCGAGCACGAGGCCGATGCCGACGGCGGTGAGGCTGACACGCAGCGACAGCCACGCGATCGCCAGCACGTCGCGATCCAGGCTGAACAGGCGGGAGAGGATGTCCTGGAGCGTCTGCATCACGCGCCCGGGCCGGTCCTCAGGAACAGGACGCGGCGGATGGCGAGATCAGCCGATGAGGCCGACCTCGAGATGCAGGTTCGGCGGAATGGTCCTGTCATGCCTACCAGGGAGCGCGCGGATACCGGGTGAGCATATCGCCCGGAGCGCTTGTTGTCGTGCCGTCGGGACGTTCGAAGTGGCCATCGCCGTCCGTCGGGGATGTGAGCCCCTCTGCGGGGGAACCTGCCCGTCGGGGGCGTCGTCGGTGCCGCGCTCCGGGCGGGCCGCCCGGATTCTCGCCGACGCGGCTTCTCTCGGTACGCGAACGCGGCGCATGCCGGGTCGACCGCCGCGCCGGCCCTTGATCCTCGAACCCGGATGGCGCATCGCCGCCAGGATGATCCGAAATGCGTCCTCGGCGCTGATCCCACTTCGGGAGGCGGCGAACCTGCTCAGCGGCGAGTCTGCGCCCGTCGCCCCCGCGACCGTTCCGCTCGAAGCGGCGCTCGGATGCATCGCCGCGGGAGCGGTCGTCGCGCGCTCCGCCGTGCCCGCGGCCATGACGGCGGTGCGAGACGGATTCGCGGTCGAGGCCGCTGCGGTGGGAGGCGCGTCGGCCTACGCGCCGATCTTCCTGGCGCAGCCACCGCCATGGGTCGAGGCGGGACAGCCGCTGCCTTCCGGCACCGACGCCGTATTGCCCCCGGAGGGATACGCGGACGGGACGGTCGTCGCGGACATCGCCACGCGGGAAGGCGTGTGCGGGGCGGGCGACGACGTCGCTGACAACGCGAGGCTGATCGAGGCGGGCACCCGGATCGAGCCGCTTCACCTGCTCGTCCTGGAGGCGGCCGGCCTGGAGACGATAGACGTCCGTCAGCCACTCTTGCGCGTCGTCACCGCGGGGACGTCGAGCCTCGATACCGTGTCGCCCCTGCTCAGGCGTCTGATCGCGCGGGCAGGCGGGGTGACCGAGGCGGTTCGCGCCCGGGGAGTCGAGGACATCGTCGCGGCCATCCGCGGCGGCACGGCGGACGCGGTGCTGGTGGTCGGGGGAAGCGGCTTCGGCCGCTCGGACCATAGCGCGGCGGCCCTCGGCCTCGCCGGAGAAGTCCGCGCGCACGGCATCGCGTTGCGGCCCGGGGAAACCACCGCCGTCGGCTCCGCAGCCGGCAGGCCGGTTCTTCTGGTGCCCGGGCGTCCCGAGGCGGCGCTCGCCGCGTTCTTGGCACTGGGCCGTCCTCTCATCGCGAGGCTCGCCGGCGCGCAGGACCGCTGGCCTCGGCGGCATGTCCTCGTACGGAAGATCGTCTCGTCGATCGGTCTGTCCGAGGTCGTCTTCGTCCGGAGCGGGTCCGAGGGCGTCGAGCCGCTCGGCGGAGCCGGGCTTCCGCTCGCTCGGTTGGTGCAGGCGGACGGGATCGTCGTGGTCGAGCCGGAGAGCGAAGGCTTCCGGGCTGGCGAGGAGGCAGAGGTTTGGGCCCTGTGAGCGGCGACGCAGACCGTGACGAGGCGGCGGATTTCGCCGCGCGTCTCGCCGCGGCCTCGAGCCAGGAGCAGTTTCTCAGGGTGATGAGCCGGGACGACGCGCTCGCGGCGTTCCGGGCGGCGGTCCCGCACACGCGCCTGCCGTCCGAGACGCTGCCCTTGGAGGAAGCGCTCGGGCGCGTGCTCGCCCGCGACGTCGCCTCGCCCATGGACGTTCCGCCCTTCGACCGTTCCCTGGTCGACGGATTCGCCCTGCGCGCGGCCGACACGGAAGGAGCCGGGCCGGCGAGCCCGCGGCGTCTCGCGCTGAACCGCGAGATCCTCGCCTGCGGTGTCGCGCCGACGGTCGTCGTTCAGCCCGGAACGGCGACGCCGATCTCCACCGGCGGCATGATCCCGCGCGGCGCCGACGCCGTGGTGATGGTCGAGCACTCGGAGTTCGACGCCCGGAGCCTCGCCGTCGACATTCTGACCGCCGTTCGGCCGGCGCAGTTCGTGGGATATGCCGGGGCCGACATGGCACGCGGCGAGACGGTGCTGCGCGAGGGCACGCGGATCACCGCCCGCGAGATCGGCATGCTGGCGGCGTGCGGCCTTCCGGCCGTCGACGTCACCCGACGCCCGCGCGTCGCCGTCCTCTCCACGGGGGACGAGCTGGTCGCACCGGGCGAGCCCCTGCCCGAAGGCGCGATCTACGACTCGAACGGCGCGATCGTCGCGGCCGCGGTGACCGAGAACGGCGGGGAACCGGTCCGGCTCGGGATCGTGCGCGACGACGCCGCCGTCCTGGAGGCAGCCCTCCACTCCGCCCTCCGGGACAGCGACCTCGTCGTGCTCTCGGGGGGCACGTCCAAAGGGACCGGCGACGTCTCCCACCGGGTGCTGTCCCGCCTCGGCGAGCCGGGCATCCTGTTCCACGGCGTAGCGCTCAAGCCGGGGAAGCCGCTCTGCGTGGCGGTGGCTCAGGGAAGGCCGATCATCGTCCTGCCGGGATTCCCCACCTCCGCGATGTTCACCTTCCACGACTTCGTCGTTCCCTTCGTGCGGGCGCTCGCCGGGCTGCCGCCGCGGGAGGACGAGACGATCGCGGCGCGCGTGTCCCAGCGGGTGCCCTCCGAACTCGGCCGCACCGAGTTCGTGATGACCTCCCTCGCCCACGGTCCCGAGGGGACGATCGCCCTGCCGCTGCCGAAGGGCTCAGGTTCGGTCACGGCGTTCTCGCAAGCGGACGGCTTCTTCGCGGTTCCCGCCGCGCGCGCCGGCGTCGAGGCCGGAGAGGGCGTCGCCGTGGTCCGCCTGGGCGCCGGCGTTCGGGCGCCCGACCTGACGATCGTCGGCAGCCATTGCATCGGTCTGGACCGGGTGGTCGGCCTGCTCGCCGAGCGCGGCTACCGCGCCCGAACCATCTGGGTCGGGTCGGCCGGCGGTCTCGCCGCCCTGCGGCGCGGCGAATGCGACGTCGCCGCCATGCACCTCTTCGATCCCGAGACGGGCCGGTACAATGCCCCGTTCCTCGCCGAAGGGATGTCCCTCGCGCCCGGCTGGCGCCGCCTCCAGGGCGTCGTGTTTCGCCGCGGCGACGCCAGGTTCGAAGCCCGGAACGCCGCGGACGCGGTCGCCGCGGCGCTCGCCGACCCCGACGCCGTGATGGTCAACCGCAACGCCGGATCGGGCACGCGCCTGCTCGTGGACGGCCTGCTGGACGGTGCCCGGCCGGCGGGGTTCTGGAACCAGCCGCGCTCGCACAACGCCGTCGCCGCAGCGGTCTCGCAGGGCAGGGCGGACTGGGGCGTGGCCATAGCGAGCGTCGCGGATGCCTACGGGCTGGGCTTCCGCCCGCTGACGGAGGAGGCTTACGACCTCGCGTATCGCGCGGACGCGCGGGAGATGCCGGCGCTCGCGGCCTTCCTGAGCCTGCTGGGCGAGCCCGGGACGGCCGCCGCGCTGCGCGCTCTGGGCTTCACGCCCGCCGCGGGAGCCGCGTGACGCGCGCACCGTCGGCCGGCCTCGACGGAACGGGACGGACGATCCTGTCGCCCGCCGGGATGATCGACGCGGCCGTTTCGCGTAGGGACGCCTGCGAGGCGCTGGGGCCTCCGGCGAAGCGGCGGTGTGCGTTGGGCGAGGACACGAGCATCAGTTTGCGGATCGAGCTCGGCTCGGACACCCTGCTGGGACCCGGCAAGGCCGCCCTCCTGAGCGGCATCCGCGACACCGGCTCCATCGCCGCCGCGGGGCGACGGATGGGCATGAGCTACAAGCGAGCCTGGTACCTCATCGACACGTTGAACAAGGCGTTCCAGGAGCCGCTCGTCTCCGCGAGCAAGGGCGGCCGCCGGGGCGGCGGGGCCGTCCTGACGGGCACGGGCGACGCCATCCTCGACAGCTACCTGCGCATGGAGCGGCTCGCCTCGGAGGCCGTGGCGGGCGAACTCGACCTTCTGGCCTCGCTGATGAAGGTTGATTCCTAGGAGCGAGGCCGGGCGGAGGCGCGCCTCCGTGGGAAGCGGTCTCTCGAGGGCGGGCGTCGGCTTCGGTCTGTGCAGCCCGCTGCGTCATCGCGGGCGCAGCGAAGTGACCCAGGGCCGCGCGACATCTGTCGGCGTCGCGCCGACTGGATTGCTTCGCTGCGCTCGCAAGGACGGCACCGGGCCGATCGACCGGAAACGGTATCAGCCCGCGAGCCCGGTGTCCGGCGGCACGCCTGGGCGCGCCGCCGGAGGTCACGCCGCCTACTCGGCGGCCATGGCCGTGTGGACGGCGGAGGCCCGGGCCGCGCAGAACTTGAACTCGGGGATCTTGCCCATCGGGTCGAGCGCCGGGTTCGTCAGCAGGTTGGCCGCGGCCTCGGCGTAGCAGAACGGCATGAAGATCATGCCGACCGGCACGTCGCGGTCGGAGCGCACCTTCAGGTGGACGGCGCCGCGGCGCGTCTCCAGCTTCATCGTGTCGCCGGGCTCCAGCCCGAGCCGGTAGAGCTCCTTCGGGGCCATGAAGGCGACCGCCTCGGGCTCCAGCGCGTCGAGGACGCCGGCGCGCCGGGTCATCGATCCGGTGTGCCAGTGTTCGAGCACGCGGCCGGTCGACAGGACCATCGGGTAGTCGTCGTCCGGCAGCTCGTCCGGCGGCACCACGGCGGCCGGAACGATCTTCGCGCGCCCGCTCTCCGTGGGGAAGCCGGCGTAGAAGATGATCTCGTTGCCGGGCTTGTCCGGCGCGTCGACCGGGTAGGTCACGGCGCCCTCGCGCTCCAGGCGCTCCCAGGTGATATTGTTGAACGACGGCATCACCATGGCCATCTCGCGGAAGATGTCGGCCGGACCGCCGTAGTTCCAGGGCAGGCCGAGGCGCTTCCCCAGTTCCTGGATGATCCACCAATCCTGCCGCGCGTCGCCCGGCGGGGACACCACCGGCTGCGAGATCTGCACGCGACGGTCGGTGTTGGTGAAGGTGCCGGCCTTCTCGGCGAAGGCGGAGGCCGGCAGCACCACGTCGGCGTGGAAGGCGGTCTCCGTCAGGAACAGGTCCTGCACGACGAGGTGGTCGAGCATCGCCAGGGCGTGCCGGGCGTGGTTCAGGTCGGGGTCGGACATCGCCGGGTTCTCGCCCTCGACGAACATGCCCTTGATCTCGCCGGCGTGGATCGCCCGCATGATCTCGACGACGGTGAGGCCCCTCTGCGGGTCGAGCTTCTGACCCCAGAACTCCTCGAACATCTCCCGCACCGCGGCCTTCTCGACCGACTGGTAGTCCGGGTAGACCATCGGGATCAGGCCGGCGTCGGACGCGCCCTGGACGTTGTTCTGGCCGCGCAGCGGATGCAGGCCGGTGCCGGGGCGCCCGATCTGACCCGTGACGAGGGCGAGCGCGATCAGGCAGCGCGAGTTGTCGGTGCCGTGGACGTGCTGGCTGATGCCCATGCCCCAGAAGATGATCGAGGACTTGGCGCGGGCGTAGAGCCGGGCGACCTCGCGCAGCGTCTCCGCGTCGATGCCGCAGACCGAGGCCATCTTCTCCGGCGTGAACTCGACGATCTTCTCCTTCAGCGCCTCGAAGTTCTCCGTGTACCCCGCGATGTACTGCTCGTCGTAGAGCTCCTCCTCGATGATCACGTTGAGCATCGCGTTGAGCATCGCCACGTCCGAGCCGGGCTTGAACGCGAGGTGCTTGTAGGCGTGCCGCGACAGCACCTGCCGGCGCGGGTCCATGACGATCAGCTTGGCGCCGCGCTGCTTCACGGCGTTCTTGAGGAAGGTCGCCGCCACCGGGTGGTTCACGGTCGGGTTGGCGCCGATCACGATGATGACCTCGGCGTCGAGCGCCGCCGAGAACGGCGCCGACACGGCGCCCGAGTTCAGGCCTTCCATGAGGGCCGCCACCGACGAGGCGTGGCACAGCCGGGTGCAGTGGTCGACGTTGTTCGAGCCGAACCCGAGCCGCACCAGCTTCTGGAAGAGGTAGGCCTCCTCGTTCGAGCCCTTCGCCGAGCCGAAGCCGGCGAGCGCCTTGCGGCCGTGCGTGTCGCGGACCGTCTTGAGGCCCCCAGCGGCGCGGTCGAGCGCCTCCTCCCAGGTCGCCTCGCGGAAGTGCGTCCACGGGTTGGCCGGGTCGACCTGATCGTTGGCGTCCTTCGGGACGTTGTCCAGGCGGATCAGCGGCGCCGTCAGGCGGTGGGGGTGGTGGACGTAATCGAAGCCGAAGCGCCCCTTCACGCAGAGCCGGTTGTGGTTGGCCGGACCGTTCACGCCCTCGGCGTAGACGATCTTCTCGTCCTTCACCTTGTAGGAGACTTGGCAGCCGACGCCGCAATAGGGGCACAGCGAGGTCACCTCGCGGTCGGGGTAGACCGTCCGGGTCTTGTGCTCGGCGTCGAGGTAGGCGGACGGCATCAGCGCGCCGGTCGGGCAGGCCTGGACGCACTCGCCGCAGGCCACGCAGGTCGAGCCGCCCATCGGGTCGTCGAAGTCGAACACGACCTTGGCGCCGGCCGAGCGGTAGGCCATGCCGATGACGTCGTTGACCTGGACCTCGCGGCAGGCTCGGACGCAGAGGTTGCACTGGATGCAGGCGTCGAGATTGACGCTCATGGCCGGGTGGCTGAAGTCGCCGGTCCAGCGCTCGGCCGCGGGGAAGCGGCTCTCGGACACGTCGAGGAAGTCGGCCTGCACCCAGAAATGCGAGGTCGGGTCGTGCGAGGTCGCGCGCTCGGGCTGGTCGGCCACGAGCAGCTCGAGCACCATGGCGCGGGCCTTGGTGGCGCGCTCGGTCGCGGACTTGACCTTCATGCCGACGGCCGGCGTGCGCTTGCACGAGGCGGCCAGCACGCGCTCGCCCTCGATCTCGACCATGCAGGCGCGGCAGTTGCCGTCCGGGCGGTAGCCGGGCTCGGGCTTGTGGCAGAGGTGCGGGATGTGGGTGCCGAGGCGCTTGGCGACGGCCCAGATCGTCTCGCCGGGGGCGGCCTCGACCTGCTGTCCGTCGAGCTCGAACGCGATGGTCGGGGGGGCGGTCGGCCGCCCCTTCAGATCGTGCAGACCCGACGGCTCAGGGGCCGCTTGGCCGCCCGCCTTCGCCCCTTCCGAGTAGGAGCCGCCGGCCCCCGGCTTCGGGCCCGACGCGGGCCCGCCCGCATCCTGCAGCCCGTCGGCCCGGATCTCGGGCTTCTCGGTCTCGTCGCCGCGCTGTTCGGGGGCGTTGCTCATGCGGCCGCTCCTGGCTCGGACATCGGGATAGGGTTCGCCGGCACCATCGGTTGCCTCACTCGGCAGCCGCGGCGCGGGGGGCGGGGAACAGGTCCGGGAAGTACTTGATGACGCTGCTGAGCGGGTTCGAGGCGGCTTGGCCGAGGCCGCAGATCGAGGCGTCCCGCATGCACTGGGACAGCTCGCCCAGGAGCTCGGTGTCCCAGACGCCCTGCTCCATCAGGATGCGGGCCTTCTGGGTCCCCGAACGGCAGGGGGTGCACTGCCCGCAGCTCTCGTCCTCGAAGAACCTCATCAGGTTCAACGCGGCGCCGCGCACATCGTCCCGGTCCGACAGGATCACGACGGCGGCAGAGCCGATGAAGCAGCCGTACTTCTCCAGGGTCCCGAAATCGAGCGGGATGTCGTTCATCGACGCCGGCAGGATGCCGCCCGACGCGCCGCCCGGCAGGTAGGCCGCGAAGGTGTGGCCGTCGGCCATGCCGCCGCAATACTCGTCGATGAGCTCCTGGATGGTGAGGCCGGCCGGGGCGAGCTTCACCCCCGGCTCTTTCACGCGTCCCGAGACCGAGTAGGAGCGCAGGCCGACGCGGTCGTTGCGGCCGTGGCTCTTCCACCAGTCGCCGCCCCGCTCGATCAGGTCGCGGACCCAGAACAGCGTCTCGATGTTGTTGATCAGCGTCGGACGGTTGAACAGGCCGACCTGGAACGGGAACGGCGGCTTGTGCCGCGGCAACCCGCGCTTGCCCTCGAGGGACTCGATCAGCGAGGATTCCTCGCCGCAGATATAGGCGCCGGCGCCGCGGCGCAGGTGGATGCGCGGGCCGCCCTCGGGGAGCTTCGCGATCTCGCGCGTCAGGATCTCGCGGGAGATGGGGTACTCGTCCCGCAGGTAGATATACACCTCCGGCGCCTCGACGACGTGGGCGCCGATCAGCATGCCTTCGAGGAAGCGGTGCGGGTCGGTGTTGAGGTAGAGCTGGTCCTTGAAGGTGCCGGGCTCGCCCTCGTCCCCGTTGACCGCCATCAGCCGGGGCCCGGGCTCGCCGCGCACCGAGCGCCACTTGCGCCCCGTCGGGAAGCCCGCGCCGCCGAGGCCGCGCAGTCCGCCATCGTCGAGCACCTTCAGGATGTCGTCGACCGGAAGGTCCCCGCTGCGGAGCCGATCCAGGGTCGCGTACCCGCCGGCGGCCCGATAGGCGTCGTAATCCACGTAGTCCGGGACATGGGCGTGTGTGTCGCCGGCCTCGACCGCGGCCCTCACGGAGGCGAGGTCGGCCTTGTGCAGGAAGTTGTGCCCGACCTCGACGGCGGGCGCGTGGTCGCACAGGCCGACGCAGGGCGCGCGCACGACGCGGACGGCGTCGGAGGCGAGTTCCCGCTGGAGCGTCTCCAGCAACTCGTCGGCGCCGAACATCGCGCAGGTGATGCTGTCGCAGACCCGGACGGTCAGCCTCGGGATGGCGGCGTCACCCTCCTTCACCACGTCGAAATGCGCGTAGAAGGTCGCGGTCTCGAAGACCTCGGCGAAGGCCAGGGCCATCTCGTCGGCCAGCGCCGCCAAGTGCTCGGCGCTGATCTGGCCGAAGGTGTCCTGGATCAGGTGGAGGTGCTCGATGAGCAGGTCGCGCTGGCGCGAGCGGGAGCCGAGAAGCTCCTCGATCTCGACCTTCGCCCGCGGCTCGACCTGGCGACCCTTGGGTACGCTGCGCGCCTTGTTTCGCCCCCGGCCGGGATGCGAGAAGTTTCTGACGGTCCCCGGTGCCTCACTCATGCGATATCTGATTTCCAACTGCTGGGGCGGTTAGTCGCGGCGTCCTGACGGTCGGGGCTTACTGGCCGCCGAAGGCCCGAAGCGGCTGGCCGGCCTCGGACCGATGTTCCATCGCGACGGCTCCCGTCGCCGCGTCCAGGGAGGTGATCCTGGGCCCGACGACGGAGCGAAGCTCGATCTCGAACGCGTCGAGGGTGGCGTTCAGGCGGTCCATCAGGGACTTCGAGGCGTCCGCGGTCGAGGAAGCGATCGTCCCCGCGAGCGCGTCGCGAACGCGGTCCGCGAGCTCCTGCGTGAGCGGCGGCTTCGCGTCGGCGCAGTAGGCGTCCGTCACGATGGCGGCCCAGTCCGCCGCAGAGGATGCGTCGCTCATGCTCATGCCTGCGCGATCAAGGGAAGGTCGGAGTCGTGCATGGCGTGCCCGTTCGGGTCCGTTGGCGTGGCGTTCGCTCGTGGCATACCAAATGGCAGCCGTTATAGCGGAGGTGTTATATCGTTTTTGAAGTCGTTTCAATTTGCGTGAGGCGGGGTCACGCGCCCCGACGGCGTGGCTGACGCTTGCTCTGAGACATCGTGCGGGGCAGTGGAAACGTCGCGAGGGAGGCGGTCAGAGGTGTCCGGCATGCGCGTGATCGGACTTGCCGGGTGGAGCGGGGCTGGCAAGACCACCCTGCTGGTTCGGGCCATCCCCGTGCTCGTCGCCCGCGGCGTGAAGGTGGCGACCCTCAAGCATGCCCACCACGACTTCGACACAGACTGGCCCGGGAAGGACTCGTACGAGCACCGCAGGGCGGGGGCGGTCGAGGTGCTCGTGTCGTCGGGCCGCCGGTGGGCCCAGGTCCACGAGCTGCGGGACGAGGCGGAAGCGACCCTGGCTCAGCTCCTGCGGCGGATCAGCCCCTGCGACCTCATCGTCGTGGAAGGCTACAAGCGGGAGCCGATCCCCAAGCTCGAGGTCCATCGCGCCGAGAACGGCCGCCCGCCCCTCCATCCTCTGGACCCCACCATCGTGGGCATCGCGAGCGACGTCGGATTTCCGGCCTCGGGCATTCCCGTCGTAGATTTGAACGACCCGGAGGCGGTGACGGGGCTGATGCTCGACGTCGCCGTTCCCTTCGAAGACGTCCTCGGGAGGCTCTAGCCGGATGGCCCAGCTCAGCGACGACTGCTTCGCGTTCGGCGGCCCCCTGATGACCATCGAGGACGCGCACGCCCTGTTCGGCGAGCGGCTCGTAGCGGTCGTCGGCACCGAGGACGTTCCCGTCCAGGACGCCGACGGACGCATCCTGGCCGAGGATTGCGTCGCGCCCATCGACGTCCCGCCGTTCCCCAACTCGGCCGTCGACGGCTACGCGGTCCGTTTCGCGGACCTGCGCGCCTCCGATGCGACGGTGCTGCCGGTCGGCGCGGTCGTCGCGGCCGGCGGGTCGTCCGAGGGCGTGTCGGCGGCGGGCTCGGCTACCCGGATCTTCACCGGGGCCCCGATGCCGGCCGAGGCCGACACCGTCTTCATGCAGGAGGACGTCCACGTCCTGCCCGACGGCCGGGTGTCCTTGCCGCTCGGGCTGAAGCGCGGCGCCAACAGCCGCGACGCCGGCGAGGACGCGGCCAAGGGCTCGTCGATCATCGCGGCCGGCCGGCGTCTCCGGCCGCAGGACTTGGCTCTGGCGACCGCGGTCGGCCTGCGCACGTTGAAGGTTCGCCGCACCCTACGGGTCGGCGTGTTCTCGACGGGCAACGAGCTCGTCGAGCCGGGGGCGCCCTTGAGACCAGGCGCGATCTACGACTCGAACCGCGTCCTGCTGCTCGCGCTTCTCCGGCGGATGGGCGTCGCGGCGAGCGATCTCGGCGTCATCCGTGACGACCCGACGGCGCTCGCGGCGAGGCTCTCGGCGGCGGCCGCCGAGCACGACGTGATCCTGACTTCGGGCGGCGTGTCGACCGGTGACGAGGATCACGTGAAGACCGCCGTCGAGACCATCGGGCGCCTCGTCTTCTGGAGGCTGGGAATCAAGCCCGGGCGGCCGGTCGCGATGGGCATGATCGACGGCAAGCCGTTCCTGGGCCTCCCGGGCAACCCGGTGGCCGTCTACGTCACCCTGTTGTTCGTCGTGCGGCCGCTCCTCGCCCGGCTCGCCGGCGAGGCTTACGCGCCGCCGCGCGGGTTCACCGCCAGGGCGGCCTTCTCCTACCGGAAGCGAGCGGGCCGCAGAGAGTTCGTCAGGGTCAGCCTCGCCCGGGACGCCGACGGCACCTGGGAAGTCCGGAAGTTCCAGCGCGACGGCGCGGGCATGCTGTCATCGCTCACCGAGACCGAAGGCCTCGTGGAACTGGAGGATAACCGGACCGAGGTCGTGCCGGGCGACGTCGTGCGGTTCCATCCGCACGAAGTCCTTTGGTAGCGAGGCCGCACGCAGAGCCTCACGGGACACAGACCGCGCCCGAGCATTGCCGGGCCCGCGCCTTCGTTATATCAAATCTGCTATATCGCTTGTGATAGGCCGTGCGAGCGGCCGCTCGGTCGGCGGGCTTGGGCAACGATGTTCGATGGTGTCTGGCGGAGCCGAGCAGGCGCGGAACTTCGCCTCCTCCAGATGGGCGAGGCCGTCTCCGGGACCTACACCGCCGCCAATCCCGGCCCTGCGCAGACGCATCGAAGCCGCATCCTCGTCGGCACGGCCGAGGGCGACATCATCGGCTTCGTGACCAGCACGTCGTCGCCGCAGGAGATCACGGCCTGGACCGGGCGTCTCGTGCGCGCCGACGAGGAAACGGCCGAGGAGATCCACGCGGTCTTTCATGCCGTCGAGCGGTGTTCCAAGCCGAAGGCAGAGGACAACCCCATCGCCCTTGAGACGACCATCTTCTCAAAGGTCGAGAACGCCTGTTCATGATGGCAGGGCCGCTTCCATCCTCGATGTCATCCTGAAGAGCGGGCGGCGCGATCGAAGGGAGGAGCGGTCGGCGCGTTCATCGCCGACAACGATCGGCTTGCCGCTGCGTCCTCCAACCCGTCCTCTCGGCATCGGGTCAGCGAATGGCTGTTCGCACGTGGGGGCGTCCGCTTGCGGAACGTCTTCCAGTCCAGCGGAATGGCCGGGAGGGGCGCGAAGCTGACTGTCTGGTGCTGCGTGTGCTGCCGATCCGGCGCGCCGTAATAGGGTCGACAGCGGAACTGCTTCGGCGAAGCCCAGTTCGAAGCGGGCGGCCTCTCACCGAGCCAACGCGGTCGTAGAAGCCCGCCAAGGCAGCACCGCCACCGTAGACGTTCGTGCGCCAGCTATCCGATCACTTGGCGGCCCTGAAGGCTGCCAAGCCGATACAGCTCATCCTTTTGCGGGAGAACAACGGAGCGCGTATTGAGCGTCTCGGGGGGAACGCCATCGCGGCCCACCGCCGCCTCCGGAAGCCTGCCCTCACAAAGCTGCCTCGAGCCATCCCTCGGGTCGGGGACTCCTTCAAGTCCATGCGATGACACAGGAAACGCGCGCGACAGCGGCGAGATCGTTGCAGGTCGAGCGAACACAGCGGGTCGCAACGCGCCCCAGTTTCTGAGATGGCCGGACAGGCACCCAGTCCGCCCGCTCTTTCACCCCGGCAGATGAAGCATGGCAGCTGCCAGTGCGCGCCGCTCCGTAGGGCGGATGCGTTGGCCGCGCGCCGGGACGGTAGGGTTTGGCGCAGGGAGGCTCGCGGGCCGCGAGGTCGCCCACCGCCTCAACGCGATCCTCCCGCTCAGCAGCCTCATCCAACGGGCGGCGCCTCATGGCCCGCGTCCCGTCGCGCATCGGGTCCGCGTCGTCCGATCGTTCGAGATCGTCGTCGTCGAGGCGATGCTGAGGTGGCGAGCATCGGTGAATCCGGTCACGCGTCGGCAGGCCTTGCCACCGCCGCCTTCCAGTCCCACTTGGCGCCCGCGCCGGTTCCCGATCGGGAAGAGTTGTTCTTCACCGTCTCACCCGCCGCCTCGACGAAGGAGAGCTGGGTGGAGCGAGCCGCGAACCTGACGGCGGACGATTTTCGCGCGCTGGCCGACGCCCTGCCGCAGATGGCCTGGGTGGCCGAGCCGAACGGCGACATCATCTGGTACAACCGCCGCTGGTACGATTACACCGGCACCACCATCGAGCAGATGCGTGGATGGGGCTGGCGCGACGTCCATCACCCCGACCACGTCGAGCGCGTGGTGGGACGCATCAGCGAGGCGTTCCGGACCGGCGAGCCGTGGAAGGATACCTTCCCGCTCCGCGGCGCCGACGGTGAGTACCGCTGGTTCCTGTCGCTGGCACAACCCCATCGCGGATCCGACGGACGCATCCTGCGCTGGTTCGGGACCAACACCGACATCACCGAGCGCAAGGGCTTGGAGCGCCGGCTCGCCCGTCACGCCATCGACCTGCGCCGCTCGAACGAGGAACTGGAGCAGTTCGCCTACGTCGCCTCCCACGACCTGAAGGCGCCCCTGCGCGGCATCGAGAACCTCGTCGGGTGGATCGAGGAGGATCTGGAAGGCTCGCTGACCGGCGACGTGCAAACGAACATGGAGCTCCTCAAGAGCCGCGTGCGTCGGCTGGACAGCCTCCTCGACGACCTCTTGGCCTACTCCAGGGCGGGAAGGGCGGACGCGACCATGGACACGGTCGACACCCGGGCGCTGGTCGGGGAGCTCGCCGTCCTGGTCAGCCCACCCGAGGGCTTCACCATCTCGGCAGACGCCTCCCTGCCGACGATACAGGCCCCCCGGGCGCCCCTCACCCAGGCCTTGCAGAACCTGATCGGCAACGCCATCAAGCACCACGACCGGCCGGCCGAAGGGCACATCCGGGTGGAGGCCAAACCCTCGGGGGGCGCGGTCGAGTTCGTCGTGACCGACGACGGGCCGGGCATCCCCGAGCAGTTCCGCGAACGCGTGTTCGGCATGTTCCAGACGCTCAAGCCCCGCGACGAGGTCGAGGGCAGCGGCATGGGGCTCGCCATCGTGCGCAAGCTGGTCGACCGGCAGGGCGGCAAGGTCTGGCTCGCGGACGGCTCCGACGGGCGTGGCCTGGCGGTGCATTTCACGTGGCCGCTCGACGGCGGGAAGGGGCGGACGGATGGGTTCGACGGTTAACATCCTGCTGGTCGACGACGACGAGGTCGACGTCCAGGGACTCAAGCGCGCCTTTAAGAAGAGCAAGATCGGCAACCCGATCACGGTCGCCCGCGACGGCATCGAGGCCCTGGAGATCCTGCGCGGCGAGAACGGGCGCGAGCGCCTGCCCAAGCCGCACCTGGTCCTGCTCGACCTGAACATGCCGCGCATGAACGGCATCGAGTTCCTGGAGGCGGTGCGCGCCGACGAGGACCTGCGCTCGGCGGTGGTGTTCATGATCACCACGTCGAAGGCCGACGAGGACCGGATGCGCGCCTACGGGCACAACGTCGCCGGCTACATCGTCAAGCGCGACCCGGCCAACACCTTCATGGAGGCGGTCGCGCTGCTGGAGCATTACTGGAAGGTCGTGGAGTTCCCGGCGTAGCCGCCCCCGTGACGACCCCGACCCGCATCCTGCTGATCGACGACGACGCGGTCGACCGGGCGGCCGTGCGCCGGGCGCTGGCCAAGTCCGGGCTCAAGCACTCGCTGACAGAGGCGCCGGGAGGCGACGAGGGCCTGCGCCTCGCCGCGGAGGAAACCTTCGACTGCGTGCTGCTCGACTACCGGCTGCCGGGCATCGACACGTTCGCGCTGCTCAGGACGCTGCTGGCGGCCGAGGGGCAGGCGCGGGCGGTGCTGATGCTGACCGGCGAGGCCGACCCGGACCTCGCGACCCGGCTGATGCGGGCGGGGGCGCTGGACTACCTCGACAAGGCCGAGGTCACGCCTTCCGGCCTGGCCCGTGCGATCCGCTACGCCGAGGCCCGACAAGCCTTCCAGGCGGAGCTCGCCGCGGCGCGGCGCGAGGCGGAGGCGAAGTCGCTCGAACTCGACACGCTGAACCGGCAGAAGTCCCTCCTGTTCTCGATCATCGCCCACGACCTGCGCAATCCGTTCCAGGCGCTGCTCGGCCTGTCCGAGGTGCTGGGCAAGGCCGTCGCGGCGCGCGACCCCGCGTCCGTGGAACGTCGGGCGAAGGGCATCCACGAGGCGGCGACGCAGGCCTATGACCTGCTCGAAAGCCTGTTCTCCTGGGCGAGCCTGCAGATGGACACGATGGCGGTGGCCCTGACCGACGTCGGTCTCGACGCCTTGGCGGCCGAGGTGATGCAGGGTGCGTCCGAGGCTGCCGCCGATAAGGGCATCGGCCTGGTGGTAACGTGCGACCGGGTCGTCGTTCGGGCACAGCGGGACATGCTCGCCACGGTGCTGCGCAACCTCGTGAGCAACGCGGTCAAGTTCACGCTGCCGGGCGGAACCGTCACGGTGGCCGGTCGGCGCGACGGCGACGAGGTCGAGATCTCGGTGACCGACACCGGCATCGGCATGCCGCCGGGCAAGGTCGATGACCTGTTCCGCCTGGACAGGCGGACGACGACGAACGGCACGGCGGGTGAGCGTGGGAGCGGGCTCGGCCTGTTGCTCTGTAGGGACCTCGTCGAGCGCCAGGGGGGCGTGCTGACCGTGACGAGCGCCATCGACCGGGGAACCACCTTCCGATTTCGGCTGCCGGCCCCCGTCGTGTCGGGGCCGATCCCGTCCGTCGCGGCGCTCACCTGACCCGCCGGCGCGCACCGTCCGTTGTCCGTCGGCGTTAGTCGAGGCGATCGACGGCTGAAATCCCGTGCCGCGGCGGTCACTTCGCCGCCAGTTGTCAGATATCGGACATCTTCGCGCCCGGAAGTCCGCTACTGGACAATTCGGCCGCCCCAGCCCGGACCGCTCTCGTGACTGCCCGAAAATCGTCTTCCATCGACGGCAACCTGCTGCTCGAAGCCCTCAACGCGGCCGACCGCGCCTTGCTGGCCCCGCACGTCGAGCGTCGCGAGGTCAGTCGCGGCGACGTGCTGTTTCGCGCCGGCGACGACGTCAGCCACGTCACTTTCCCCGCGCAACGCTGCGTCGTGACCCTGGTGGTGCCGCTCATCGACGGGAAGTCGGTCGAGACCGCGACGATAGGCCGAGAAGGCGCCATGGGCGGCGTCGTCAGCCACGGCTACCTGCCGGCGTTCGGGCAGGCGGTGGTCCAGGTTGGCGGGCCCGTCATCCGGATCGATGCCGCGCGTCTGTCCGCGGCCAAGCACGCCTCCAAGGGCATCCGCGACCTGTTCGTGCGCTACGCCGACTGCCTGCTCGCCCAGGTGCTGCAGTCGGTGGCCTGCAACGCCGCCCATACCATCGAGCGGCGTTGCCTGCGTTGGCTCCTGACCCTGCAGGACCGGATCGGCACCGCCGAACTGCCGGTCACCCACGAGCTCCTCGCCGACATGCTCGGCGTGAGACGAGCGTACCTGACCGAAGTCCTCGGCCGCATGCAGCGCGAAGGGCTGATCGGCATCGGACACGGGCGCATCACGCTGCCGGACCGCGCCCGCGCCGAGGCCGGAGCCTGCGAGTGCCATGCCACCGTGCGGCGGCACTTCGAGGAAGTGATGGGCGCCGTTTACGCGCCCGGCGGGCGGATCATCGCCGTCGACGTCGCCGAGCCCGAGAGACTCCGGCCGCCATCGACGGTCGTGCGGGAGGGGAGCCCGTGAACCAAGTCATGCCTGTCGCCCGGATCGAGGAGGACGCGCGGCTTCTCGCGCTCGCGGCGTTCGGCATCCTCGATACGCCGCCCGAACGCGGCTTCGACGACATCGTCCACCTCGCCCGCCAGCTCTGCGCCGCGCCAGTGGCCTTGATCAGCCTGCTCGACCGAGACCGGCAATGGTTCAAGGCTCGCGCCGGCTTCCCGCCCTGCGAGACCGACCTCGACCGCTCGGTGTGCAAGTTCGTCCTCGCCGAAACGGGCGTGCTGCAGATCCCGGACCTGACGCTCGACCCGCGCACGCTCGGCAACCCCTTGGTGACCGGCGAGCCGCACCTGCGCTTCTATGCCGGCGCGCCGCTGCGAAGCCCCGGAGGCGAAGTCCTGGGAAGCCTCTGCGTTATCGACCACGCACCCCGCCCGGGAGGGCTGACACCGGCCCAGGTCGAGAATCTTGAGCGCCTCGCGCGACAGGTGGTGGACCAGCTGGTGCTCCGCCGCGCCCTGGCCGAGCGCGACCGGGGCGAGCGCCAGCGTACGGCCATCGCCGAGACCCTCGCCGCGGTCGTGGCGACCGGCGGCGATCTCGACGCGAGTTTCAGGGCGGTCCTGGCCGGCGCCATGCGTGCCGTGCCGGCAGCGGAGGCCGGCGCGGTCGAAATGCGCGACGGCGACGACTTGGTCTATCGCGCCGTCACCGCCGACCTGACGCCGCATCTCGGCCTCCGCTTCCCGGTCCAGGGGAGCCTCGCCGGGGCCTGCCTCAGGGAGGGCATCCCGCTCCTCCTCCCGGACGTCCTCCGAGACCCGCGGGCGAAGCGGGACGTGCTGGAGAGCTCGCGCCTGCGCTCCTGCCTCCTCGTCCCGGTGCGCCGCGGCGGCACCATGGTCGGCGTCCTGAAGCTGCAGTCGAGCCGGCCCGCCGCCTTCTCGGAGGACGACCTCAAGGCCGCCACGGTCTTCGCCGCGACGGTCGCCACGGGCCTGGCCGAGGCGGGCGAGGTCGCCGCCAGGAGCGAGGCTTCGCGGACCGAGTACCGTCGCCGGGCCGTGTTCGACAGCGCGCATGACTACGCCATCATCGTCTTGGACCTCGAAGGCCGCGTCACCGACTGGAACTCCGGCGCGACGCGCATCCTGGGCTGGCGCTCCGAGGAGATGTGCGGCAAGCCTGCCGACGCGTTCTTCACGCCCGAGGACCGGCGTGACGGCATCCCCGACAAGGAGATGCGGTCCGCCATGGAGAACGGCCGCGGCATCGACGAGCGTTGGCATCTGCGCCGCGACGGCGAGCGCTTCTGGGCGAACGGCGAGATGATGGCGCTGCGCGACGAGGACGGCGCCGCCATCGGCTTCGTGAAGATCCTGCGCGACCGGACCGAGCAGAAGGAAGCCGTCGCCCGGCTGGAGGAGAGCCGGGAGCGCTACCGGCTCGTCGCGCGGGCGACCAACGACGCGATCTGGGACTGGGACCTGGCGACGAACCACGTCCTGTGGAACGAGGCCCTCAACGAAGCCTACGGCCATGCCTCCGGCGCGGTCGAGCCGACCGGCGAATGGTGGATCGCGCACATCCATCCCGAGGACCGAGCCCGCATCGATTCCGCCATCCGCGCGGTCATCGACGGCGCGGGGACGGCCTGGACCGAAGAGTATCGCTTCCTGCGCGCCGACGGCTCCTACGCCCACGTGCTCGACCGCGGCTACGTCATCCGCGACGCCGAAGGACGCGCGAGGCGCATGATCGGCGCGATGCTCGACCTGAGCGAACGCAAGCAGGCGGAGGACGCGCTGCGGGAGAGCGAGCGCCGGTTCGCCCTGGAACGCGGCCTGCTCCACGCGGTCTTCCAGCAGGCGCCGGTCGGGATCTCCATAGCGGGCGCCACGGCGGAGGTGCCGTCGGTCATCAATGCCAGGGCCGAGGAACTCCTCGGGCACGGGCTCGGGACCGAGGGCGACGCCCGCTACGTCTCATATGGCGCGCAGCATCCCGACGGGCGCCGCTACGAGCCGGGTGACTATCCGACCTTGCGGGCCCTGCGTCACGGCGAGACCGTGCGAGCCGAGGAGATGCATTATCGCAACGCCGCTACCGGCCTCGTCCGGCCTCTGGAGGTGTCGAGTGGTCCCGTGCGGGACGCGGACGGTACGATCCAGGCCGCCGTGACCGTGTTGGTCGACGTCGAGGACCAGCGCCGGGCGGAGGCGGAGGCGCGCAAGCTCGCCGCCCTCGTCGAGCAGTCGCGTGACTTCATCGGCCTCGCCGCACCCGACGGAACGGTCGACTTCGTCAACGAAGCCGGCCGCCGGCTTGTCGGGCTGCCCGATCTTGCCGCCCGGACCAACCGCATCCTCGACTACTTCGTGCCGGGGGAGCACGACCGGATCCTCGCGGATGTCCTTCCCGCGGCCGAGCGCGACGGGTTCTGGGAGGGCGAGCTGCACTTCCGCAACTTCGCCACCGGCGCGGGCGTACCCGTGCACTACAACATCTTCCAGGTCCGCGACCGCAATGGCGAGTTGCTCGGCTACGGCACGGTCACCCGCGATCTGACGGAGCAGCACCGTGCGCGGCAGGCCCTGCAAGCGAGTGAGGCGTCGCTTCGGGCGGTCCTCGATACCGTGCCGGTGGGCATCCTGTTCGCGGAAGCGCCCTCGGGTCGCATCGTCGGCGGCAACCGCCGGCTGGAGGAGATCTTCCGTCACCCGGTGCTGCCATCGCCGAACGCCGAGAGCTACGGGGAGTGGGTCGCCTTCCACGAGGACGGACGGCGCGTCGAGCCCAACGAGTACCCGTTGAGCCGGATCATCCGCGAGGGTGCCGAACACGCGGCGCTCGAATGCCACTACCAGCGCGGCGACGGGACCCGGGTCTGGATCGAGATCGTCGGCGTGCCGATGCGCGACGAGAGCGGCACGATCGTCGGCGCTGTCGTGGCGGTCGCCGACATCGACGCTCGCCATCGGGCCGAGGAACGGCAGGACCTGCTCAACCAGGAACTCTCGCACCGCATGAAGAACCTGCTGGCGATGGTGCAGGCCATCGCCGCCTCGACGCTGCGCGGCGCGGCCGACATGGACACGGCGCGCGAGGTCCTCGGCAGCCGGCTGGTCGCCCTCGGTAAGGCGCATGACGTGCTCCTCGGCGGCGCCGCCGAGAGCGCCTCTCTGGCGGCTGTGGTCCGGGAGGGCGTCGGCGTGCAGGAATCGGCGGGGCGCCGCGTCGCCTTCGTGGGTCCGGACGTCGAGATCGGCGGAAAGGCCGTCCTGTCCCTCGCCTTGACCCTGCACGAGCTGACCACCAACGCGGTCAAGTACGGCGCGCTATCGGTGCCTGACGGGACCGTCACGGTCGAGGCCGCCCTGGTCGGGCCGGCAGCGGCGCCGCGCCTGCGCATCGCCTGGACCGAGCGCGGCGGCCCGCCGGTCGTGCCGCCGGCTCGTAAGGGCTTCGGGTCGCGCCTGATCGAGCGCGGCCTGACGGCACAGGTCAGCGCCAGCCTCGCACTCGACTACCGTCCCGAGGGGGTGAGCTGCGTCATAGAGGCCGCGCTCACCGATTTTCAGGCCACCGGCTGAGGATGCGGCGCAACGGAGGGCGGCCCCGACCGTTGCCGCGCGCCACGACCGTTTGCCCGACCCCGACGACGGCCCTGGTAGTCCGGGACGAGATGCTGTTCCGGCTGGAGGTTTGCGACCACCCCGAAGCCGGGAGCTGCGAGGTGGTCGAGGCCGGGAACGCCGCACCGGCGCTCGAACGGCTGGACGGCGCGGTCGCCCTGACGGTCACCGACGGCCGCATGCCGGGTTCCGTGGATGGCCTCGCCCCCGCGCGCGAGGTGGTCCTCCGCCGCCCGGACGCGGCCCTGGTCGCGGTCTCGGCGCAGATGACCCCGCGACCGGGCGACCTGCCGGGAGGCGTCCCGTCCGTCGCCCGCCCGTTCCTGGAAAGCCACCTGCGCGAGGCGGTCCTGCGCGTCGCGGCCAGGCGGGCCGGCCGCATCCCGGCCCTGCGCGACGCCCTGCGGCAACGAGCGGCGCTAACGTTCGGGTAAAGGGATTGAACGAGGTGGAAAGCGGCGGCCGAGGGCGCATCCGCCGGAAACTGTGCGCGTTGACGTCCGCCGCTCGACAGGCGCACCCCGGGGATCTCACCATGCAATCTGACACGCCGCGCCCGGGAGGCGAGCCTCCGCCGCCCATCGGCGATCCGCCCCCCGGTCCGGTCAACGCTCCATGACCGCGCGGTACACATCTCGCCGGTATCCCGCCCGCCGGGCCGGAGCCGCTCACCACAACCAATGCGTCTTCTGACCCGTCGCGAGCGATGCGGCCGGAACCTGTCGAGCGATCATGCACCTACCCCTACCGGACCCGGGAACGCTGTCCCGCGAGGAACTGGAAGCCGAGGTTCGGCGCCTGCGCGGGCACTCGGCCTCCCTCGCGCAGATGTTCGAGCAGGCCCCGAGCTTCGTCGCCCTGCTCAGCGGGCCCGAGCACCGTTTCACGCTGACGAACGCGGCCTACCAGCGCATGGTCGACGGTCGCGACGTGGCCGGCCGCACCGTCGCCGAGGCGCTGCCGGAGGCCGCCGCTCAGGGCTACGTCGACCTGCTCGACGAGGTGTTCCGTAGCGGCCGAGCCCACCGGGCGACCGGCGCGAGGCTCGACCTCCAACCCGACCCGGGCGGCCCGGCCACGGAGCGCTACTTCGACTTCGTCTACCAGCCGGTCGCTGGCGCGGACGGTCGGGTCGCGGGCATCTTCGTCGAGGGCCACGACGTCACGGAGCGCACACGCGCCGAGGTCGCTCTGCGCGAGAACGAGGCGCGCTACCGGACCCTGTTCGAGAGCATCGAGGTCGGGTTCTGCATCATCGAGATCAGGTTCGAGGGCGCGTGCGCCGTCGACTACCGCATCGTCGAAGCCAACCCTGCCTTCGTGCGGCAGACTGGCGCCGACGTTGCCGGCAAGTGGGTGAGCGAGTTCGCGCCGAACCTGGAGCGACACTGGTTCGACACCTACGGGCGCGTCGCCCTGACCGGGGAGCCCGCGCACTTCGAGCACTTCGCAGAGGTGTTCGGGCGCTGGTTCGACGTGCGCGCCTTGCGGACCGGCGATGCCGCGGCGAACCGGGTCGCCGTCTTCTTCTCGGATATCACCGAGCGGCGCCGGGTCGAAGAGCGCGCCGAAGCCGGCGAGCGGGAACTCCGCCTGATCGCGGACGCCCTGCCGGTGCTCATCGCCTTCATCGGCGCGGACCACGTCTACCGGTTCGCCAACGAGGCCTATGACGACTGGTTCTTCGTCCCGGCCGGGCAGATCGTCGGTCGGGATGTCAGGGACTTGCTCGGGCCGGACGCGTACTCGGCACGCCGACCCTTCATCGACCGGGCTCTCGGCGGTGAGCCGGTCACCTTCGAGATGGACTGGCCGCATCGCGACGGGCGCCACCGGGTCGCCGAGATCCGCTACCTCCCGCGCCGGGACGCCGGCGGCCGCGTCGACGGCTTCCATGTTTTCGTGCAGGACGTGACCGTTCGGGCGCAGACCGAGGCCGACCTCGCCCGCCAGGTCGCCGCCCGGACCGCCGAACGCGACCAGATCTGGCAGGCGTCGTCCGACCTGCTCTGCGTGGCCAGCCTCGACGGCTACTTCGTCAGCCTCAACCCCGCCTGGCCCCGGACCCTCGGGTGGACCGACGCCGAGATGAAGGCGCGCCCGTTCCTCGATTTCGTCCACCCCGACGACGTCGCCGCGACCGTGTCGGCAGCCGGCGGCCTGGCGCGCGGGGAGGCCCAGCTTACCTTCGAGAACCGATACCGTTGCAAGGACGGCAGCTACCTTTGGCTGTCGTGGAACGCGGTGCCGCGCGACGGGCTCATCTACTCGTCGGTGCGCGACGTGACCGAAATCAAGCGGCAGGCCGAGGCGCTGGCCAGGACCGAGGAGGCCTTGCGGCAGTCGCAGAAGATGGAGGCGGTGGGGCAACTGACCGGCGGCCTCGCGCACGACTTCAACAACCTGCTCGCCGGCATCTCCGGCTCGCTGGAACTGATGCAGACCCGCATGTCCCAGGGACGGATGGGCGACCTCGAGCGCTACATGACGGTCGCCCAGGGCGCGGCCAAGCGCGCCGCCGCCCTGACCCACCGCCTGCTCGCCTTCTCCCGGCGTCAGACTCTCGACCCCAAGCCGACCAACGTGAACCGCTTGGTCAAGGACATGGAGGAGCTGGTCCGGCGGACGGTCGGCCCATCGATCCACCTCGAGGTCGTCGGGCTCTCGGGGCTGTGGCCGGCACTGATCGATCCGGGGCAGCTGGAGAACGCGCTTCTCAACCTGTGCATCAACGCGCGTGACGCGATGCCGGATGGCGGCCGCATCACCATCGAGACCGCGAACAAGTGGATCGACGAGGCGGGTGGCCGCCAGCACGACCTGTCTCCCGGCCAGTACCTCAGCGTCTGCGTCACCGACACCGGTACCGGCATGTCGGCGGACCTCGTCGACAAAGTGTTCGAACCGTTCTTCACCACCAAGCCCACCGGCGAGGGCACGGGCCTCGGCCTGTCCATGGTCTACGGCTTCGCCCGCCAGTCCGGTGGCCAGGTGCGGATCTACTCCGAGGTCGGCGAGGGCACGACCGTCTGCCTGTACCTGCCGCGGCACTACGGCGAGGCCGACGAGGACGAGGTCGCGCGAAGGCTCGCCGAGGTGGGGCAGGCCCGCCAGGGCGAGACGGTGCTGATCGTGGACGACGAGCCTTCGGTGCGGATGCTGGTCACCGAGGTGCTGGAGGACCTGGGCTATACCGCCATCGAGGCGGCCGACAGCGTCGCCGGACTGAAGGTGCTGCAGTCGGACGTGCGCATCGATCTGCTGGTGACCGACGTCGGGCTACCCGGCGGCATGAACGGACGGCAGATGGCGGATGCCGGCCGCGAACGGCGTCCCGACCTGAAGGTGCTGTTCATCACCGGCTACGCGGAGAACGCGGTCCTCGGGAACGGCTACCTGCGCCCCGGCATGCAGGTCCTGACTAAGCCGTTCGTGCTGGAAACGCTCGCCACCCGCATCAAGGACCTCATCGCTGAGGCTTGAACCGCGCCGCCCGCCCCGTGGGTGGCGACCCGCGTCAGCGTCCGCAGGGACCGGGGCCTCGCCTCGGCGTTGCCGCATGCGACTGACCGACCGGAGCCGTCACGCTGAACCCCTTCTATGCCGCGTTCCTGCTCGCGGCGGAGGCGCAGAAGGTCGTCGCGGCCATGGAGGCCGCCGATACCCTGATGGCGGGCGCCACCACGGCGACAGCATCGCGAGTTGCGGGGCGCTCGCCGCGGACGAGACCCTCCGGTCGATGGCCTGAGCTGTCTTCGAGGACGCCCTTCGGACGGCCATCCTAAGCCCGGCCTTGGAGCGTGGCGAGAACCGTCCCGTGGCTCGAAGCAGCGATCGTGCTGGACTCACACGTCCGTCTTCTTCCTGAGGACGCCGAGGTTGAGCGGCTCCCCTCGTCGTGGCGGGGCGGCAGGCGCTGGTGCTGCGACCGTTCGAACTCGACCCGATCCCGATCCGCCTCGTCCAGGTCGGGCAGGGACCGCCCCGCTCAAGGTACGGGCGTTCCTCGACTTCGCGACACCCTCGAGAGGAGCGCTGGACTTTCGTGAGCGGATACTTCGCCGCGACGCCCGTCGACCGTTTCACGGCGCGGAAGGGTGAATTGCAGCGACACCCTGTTCTGATCCGCGCCGCGTCCCTGCATGATGGTCCCGCCATCGGTTCCGCGCGTCCGGGCCGCGGCCCGGTCAGGCGTGCCGACGTCGCTCTCAGCGGTCGCGCCGTTCGACCCGGCGGCCGTCGAGCTCGACGCGTTCCGTCCCGCCAGCCTGAGGCGCGCCACGATGCGACACGAGTACGGACATGAGGTCACCGGGCGCGGATTCGCCCGCGCGACGCGGCGGCATCTTCTCGCCGGCGGTGTGCTGGCGACGGGTGTGGGGGTGGGGGCCGCGCGGGCGGAGCTCCGCCCCGCGCAGGCCGGAGAGGTCCGCCACGGAACCGTCCGGGCCGACGGCGTGGACGTCTTCTACCGGGAGGCTGGCCGCCCGGACGCCCCGGTCCTCCTACTGCTGCACGGCTTCGCCAATTCGTCCTTCTACTTCCGGCACCTCATGCCGAAGCTGGCCGATCGCTTCCGCCTGATCGCGCCCGACCTGCCCTCCTTCGGGTTCACGCAGGTGCCGGAGGATCGCGCCTACGTCTACGACTTCGCGTCGCTGTCGCGCACGATGGGGGCGTTCGTCGACGCGCTCGGCCTCGACCGCTACATCCTCTACGCGTTCGATTACGGGGCGCCGGTCGCGTGGGATCTGGCGCTCGCCCGTCCCGACCGCGTCGCCGGTATCGTCTCCCAGAACGGCAATGCCTATCTCGACGGGCTCGGCGAGGCGGCCTGGGCGCCGCTGCGGGCGTACTGGGCGGCGCCGGACGAGACCGCCGTCGAGGCGATCCGGGCCCGCATGACCCTCGACGGCGTCAAGGCCGCCTATGTCCACGGGGTGGCCGACCCGTCCCGCATCGAGCCCGAGGCGTACACGCTCGACGCCGCCATCCTGGCGCGGCCGGGCAATGCCGACCGGCAGGTGACGCTGAAGCTCGACTACAAGCGCAATCTCGAGCGTTACCCGCTGATCCAGGCCTTCTTCCGCGCGCGCCGTCCGAAACTGCTCGCCGTCTGGGGCCGCAACGACCCGTTCTTCGTCCCGCCCGGAGCCGAGGCGTTCCGGCGCGACATCCCGGAGGCGCGCGTCACCTTCCTCGACACCGGGCATTTCGCCCTCGAGACCGACGGTGACGCGATCGCGGAGGAGATCCGGCGGGTCTTCTAAGCCAGTCCACCGCTCGGGAATGGTTCGTGCCGTCGCACGCAGTTCGCGTGCGGCCGGCCTCCTCCGGCCCGAGCGGCGATCGGCACGATCGGCTTCGGGGTGATCGGGATCCGCCGGGGGCGGCTCGGATCCGGCCGCCGAGCCGACACTATCCCCGGCCCGCTCGTGACCTTACGGTCGCGGACCTGGAGCACGGAGATCGGGCAGGTCGCGCCCGTCGTAAAGGGAGATCGCGGTGCCGCAGCCCCACTCAGCCTCGTCGGCCATGCTGTTTCACATGGTCTCCGGAGGGCCGCAGCCGGTCGCCCCGTTCAGCCACGCGGTCGAGGTCGACGGTTTCGTCTTCGTCACCGGCCAGATGCCCGACACCCCGGACAGGCCCGGCGTCCTGCCCGACGGGATCGAGGCGCAGACCCGCAACGTGATGGCCAATCTCGGTACGGTCCTGGCCGGCCTCGGTCTGGGCCTCGAGAACGTCGTCGTCGCGCGCGCCTTCCTGACGGAGTTCAAGCGCGACTACGCCGCCTTCAACGACACCTACAAGTCCTTCTTCCCGCCCGACCGGCTGCCGGCCCGGACCTGCGTGGGCACGACGGGGCTCGCCTATGACGCCCTGGTCGAGATCGACCTCATCGCCCATCGCGGCGGCGCGGCTCCGCCGTCGTCGGACGCGCGCGAGGGCTGAGCCGCGTCGCCCGCGCGGGGGACGATGTCCTGCGGGGATGCTGTTCGGCCCGGTCTCCCCGCGCTCGCCGGATCACCCGGCCGCGCGCCTCACTGGTAGCCCTTCGGGAACGGGTCGGGTTTGATCAGCTCGGGGCTGGTGTAGACGATCTCGAACTGGCCGTCGGGCTTGGCCCGGCCCACCCGGGTCTTCGACCAGAGGTGATGGTTCTCGTCGATCTTCACGTAGCCTTCGGGCGCGCCCTTGAACTCGATCCCGGGCGAGGCCGCCACCACCTTGTCGACGTCGAACGAGCCGGCCTTCTCGCAGGCCATCTTCCACAGGAACGGGCCGAGATAGGCCGCCTGCGTCACGTCGCCGATGACCGTCTTCTCGCCCCACATCTTCTTGAAGGCGGCGACGAACGCCTTGTTGTTCTCGTTCTGGATCGACTCGAAGTACTTCATGCAGGCGTAGGCCCCGGCGATGTTCTCGCCGCCGATGCCGTCGATCTCGTCCTCGGTGACCGAGATCGTCATCAGCACCTGCTTCGACAGGTCGATGCCGGCCGCCTTCAGCTGCTTGTAGAACGCCACGTTCGAGCCGCCGACCACGTCGGCGAAGATCACCTTCGGCTTGGTCAGCTTGATCTTGTTGATGACCGAGTTGAACTGCGTGTGGCCGAGGGGGAAGTACTCCTCGCCGACGACCTTGCCCTTGAGCACGGTCTCGATGTGCCTGCGGGCGATCTTGTTGGAGGTGCGCGGCCAGATGTAGTCGGAACCGATGAAGTAGAAGCTGTCGCCGCCCTTCTCCTTGTGGACCCAGTCGAGGCCGGCGAGGATCTGCTGGGTGGCCTCCTGGCCCGTGTAGAAGACGTTCTTCGACTGCTCCAGGCCCTCGTAGAAGGTCGGGTAGTAGAGGAGGCCGTTGTACTGCTCGAAGACCGGCAGCACCGCCTTGCGCGACGCCGAGGTCCAGCAGCCCATCACGGCGGCGCAGTGGTCGTTGACGAGGAGCTTCTTGGCCTTCTCGGCGAAGGTCGGCCAGTCGGAGGCGCCGTCCTCCTGGATGATCTTGATCTTGCGGCCGAGCACGCCGCC
>NZ_JBQEPK010000045.1:0-41386 GCF_052045615.1 Methylobacterium sp. 22177
CGGGACTGTCAGGAATTCCGTGTGCGGGCGGCGGGTTGAACATCAGGCCGCCATGGCCCGGGTGAAGCGCTCGCCGAAGATGACGGCGAACTGCGCCTTGGCCATGACCCACTCACGCGGCCCCATCTTCCACGCCTTCTCGGAGCGGTTCAAGACCAGGTAGAGCAGCTTCAGCGCCGCCTCGTCGGTCGGGAAGTGCCCGCGGGCGCGCACAGCCCGGCGCAGCGTGGCGTTCAGGGTCTCGATGGCGTTGGTCGTGTACAGGATCCGGCGAACCTCGCCGGGGAAGGCGTAGAACGGGACCACCTCGCCCCAGGCCCGTCGCCAGCTCTGGGCGATAGCCGGATAGCGCCGACCCCATTCGCTCGTCTCGAAGGCCGCCAACGCCGCCTCGCCAGCCGCGGCATCGAGCGCGCGGTAGATGTCCTTCAGCGCACCCGCCACGAGCTTGCGGTCCTTGTAGGACACGAAGTCGAGGCTATGGCGTAGCAGGTGGACGATGCAGGTTTGGACCAGCGCCTCGGGGAACACCGCCCGGATCGCGTCGGGGAAGCCCTTCAGGCCATCGACCACGGCCAGCAGCACGTCCTCGACGCCGCGGTTCCTGAGCTCGTTCATGACCCGTAGCCAGAACTTGGCGCCCTCGTTCTGCTCCAGCCAGAGGCCGAGGATCTCCTTGGCGCCGTCGGCGCGCACGCCCAGCGCGATGTGGACGGCCTTGTTGCGGACGACGCCCTCGTCACGCACCTTGATCCGCAAGGCGTCGAAGAACACGATCGGGTAGACCGGCTCGAGCGGCCGGGCCTGCCAGGCGGCGACCTCCTCCAGCACCGCGTCGGTCACCGCGCTGATCAGGTCGGGTGAGACCTCGATGCCGTAGAGCTCGCGCAGGTGCGCGGCGATCTCCCGGGTGCTCATGCCACGGGCGTACATCGACACGATCTTGTCGTCGAAGCCGGGAAAGCGGCGCTGATACCGGGCGATCAGCTGCGGATCGAACGTCGCCTGCCGGTCGCGCGGGATCGAAAGCTCGATCCGGCCGGTCTCGGTGGTGACCGTCTTGCGGCCATAGCCGTTGCGCGTGTTGCCGGCGTCCTCGCCTGCCAGATGGTGGTCCATCTCGGCGTTGAGCGCCCGCTCGGCCAGGGCCTTCTTCAGCTCGTCCAGCAGGCCATCGGCCTCGAAGGCCGTCTTCGGATCGGCCCCGGCCAGGAGCTGGTCCAGGATTGCGTCAGGGATGCGGGGTGCTTTGCGTCGTGCCATCGGGAACCTCCTTCGGATCCACTATGGCCGCCCGCACACGAAATTCCTGACAGTCCCACGCGAGCCGAGGCCACCATCGCGCTGGCCCGTTACATCGATGGCTTTTACAATCCCTGCCGCCGTCACTCGGCGCTGGGCTTCACAAGCCCCACCCAGTTCGAGAGGGGTATCAACCACCAAGCTGCTCTCCACTGAACTGAAGCAAGTCCATCGAGCGCCTCGCGCTTTGTTCTGTGCGCTGCTGGCGCGGCCGGTGGCGGTCGGTCTCGCAGACGCAGCGAGCTGTCCGTTGCCGATCACGCGGAGCGATCTCGCGGTCGCGATGGGCCAGACCAGCGTGCACATCAACCGCACGCCCCAAGAGCTGCGCGGCCAAGGTCCGATTACCCTGCGCAGTCGCCGTCTGACCATCCACGATCCAGAGTCCCCGGCTCGGCCCGCACATTTCGATCGGCCTCTCTTCACCTGGCGGCACACGTTGAGCCTGCTGTTCCAAGGCCCGCATGAACCGCACGCACGCGTTCTGACTTGGCAGAGATACCCGGCATCGACGGAGGCGCGGCATGACAGATCCCGATGACGCGGCGGACCAGCTCGCCGCCCTGCGCGCCGACAATGTGCGCCTGCGCCGGCTGCTCGATGAGGCGGGTATGCCCGATAGCCTGCGCCACGGCGTGCGCAACACCATGGCGATGCTGCGTACGATCATGCATCGGTCCGCGGAGAGCGCTGAGGAGATCGACACCTACGTCGCCCACCTGGACGGACGCCTGGGCGCCATCGCCCGGGTGCACGCCATCACGGATGCGTTCGGCGAGGCCAGCCTGCACACGCTCGTCTCGGACGAGCTCATGGTCCACCTCGTGCGCGAAGGCGAGCGGGCCACGATCGCCGGCCCCCCTGTAAGACTTCGGCCTAAAGCAGCGCAGGTGCTGGCGATGGCGCTGCACGAGCTGACGAGCAACGGGATCGAACACGGATCCCTCGCGCTCCCGCAAGGGCGGGTGACGGTGGCATGGCAGATCAGACCGAGTGAGCCGGAGCCGATCCTCGCGCTGATGTGGAACGAGACGGGCGGGAGAGAGGTGGCGCGGCCCACACGTCGCGGCTTCGGCACGACCGTGATCGAGGACGTGCTCGCCTACGAACTCGAAGCCCGGTCGGCCCTCAATTACGAATTGGATGGCCTGCACTGCAGCCTGCTCATCCCGTTCACCGACCAAGTCGGACGCATGGTCATCACGGAGGCCTGGCGGGATGCAGGCGATGGACGCGACTGAGAACACCCGGAGAACTTCATCCCCGGCACCCCCGGCACCGCGCTCGCGGTGCTCGGACGAACTGGGCCGAGCGCGGCCCTCGATGCTCCAACGAGATCGGTCATGATGAACCGCGACATCATCGTCATCGGGGGCTCCTCCGGCGCGACCGCACCACTCAAAGCGATCCTCGGGGCGCTACCGGGAGACCTGCCGGCGGCGGTCTTCGTCGTCGTGCACATCCCGGCCCGCAGCCTCGGCCTGCTCGCGACGGTCACAGCCGCGGCCGCGCATATGCCGGTCCACGCCGCGCGGGACGGCATGGCTATCGCGCCCGGCAACATCTACCTCGGCGTGCCCGACCATCACCTGATCGTTCGCGACGGCCAGATGAGGCTCGGTCGCGGCCCCCGCGAGAACATGGCCCGCCCATCCATCGACCCGCTGTTCCGCTCCGCCGCCGCGGCCTACGGCTCGCGGGTCATCGGCGTGCTGCTCAGCGGACTGCTCAACGATGGCGCCGCCGGGCTGGAGGCGATCAAGCGCTGCGGCGGGATCGCGATCGTGCAGGACCCGGCGGACGCGATCGCCGACGAGATGCCGCTCAGCGGGATGGCTGCGGCCAGCGTCGACCTCGCCCTTCCGAGCGCCCGCCTCGGCGACGTTCTATCCGAACTCGTGCGGGAGCCGGCCGGACCGCGGCTGCCGGTGCCGCCCGAGATCCGCCTGGAAATCGACATCGCCGCGGGCGAGCGCATCGACAGCGCTGTGCTGCGCCGGATCGCCGATCCCGCGGCGCTCACCTGTCCGCACTGCAGCGGCGTCCTGTCCAAAGTCCGCGACGCCAAGCCGCTGCGTTTCCGCTGCCAAGTGGGTCACGCCTACACGGCGGAGGTGGTCGCCAAAGAGCAGGAGAACGCCGTCGACGAGGCCCTGCGCGTCGCGCTGCGCATCATCGAGGAGCGGGCCGAACTCGTCGCCCGCATGGCGCAGGATGGCCGAAATTCCGGACGCCCGGCGGTGGCGGATATGTACGACGATCGCGCCGCCGAGTACCGAGGCTACGCGGAGACGATCCGGCGCGCGGCCCTGCTGTCCCTACCCGAGCCCGAATCGTCCGGAAGCGAGGGCGCGCAGGAGGAGTAAGGCATCCAGCCTCGGTCACGTTGCGGCCCCGCCGTGGTACACGGGCCCGACATTTCACGCACGAGCTGCTCGCAGCGGGACCGCCGCTGTCACCGGGCCTCGCATCACGGCGATCCAGCATGACCGAACCCGATGTGAGCCCGCCGAGGACGACCGCCTACCTCGCCCTGAGCGCGTCGGCCGCGAGCACCGGATCGCTGCAGCACATTCTCACCCGGATGCCGCGACTGGATGGCGTGGCGGTGATCGTGGCCCTGCAGCACCGGGACGCCCTCGACGAGGAGGGGTTCCGGCGCGCCCTGGCGGCGGCCGGGCTCGAACTGGCGGATGTCCGGGACGACGCCCTCATCGAGGCCGGACGCACCTACCTGATCGGCGCCGACCTCGTCGTGGACGTCCAGAACGGACGCTTCCGCACGCGTCCAGCGGACGAGGTCGGCGGACGGGGCATCATCGACAGCTTCCTCGTCTCACTCGCCCGCGACGAGGACGGCCGCAGCATCGCGGTCGCGCTGGCGGGAACTGCCGGGGACGGGACACTCGGCTTCAAGGCGATCAAGGAGGCGGGTGGCCTCACGCTCGCCGAGGAGACCGCCGAGTCCAGGGCCGGCGAGCTGACCTCGAGCGATACCCCGGCGGCGCTGGCCGACGCCGTCCTGTCCCTCGACGACCTCATCGAGCGCGTGGCGTCCGCCGCCCGCCAGCTCGCCGCCGAGGGCGTTGCCACCCCGGCCGTCGCCAAGGCGGCGCTCACGGCGATCGCAGGGGTGCTGCGCAACAGGACCGGTCACGACTTCCACGGCTACAAGCCGGGAACCTTCCTGCGCCGGGTCCAGCGCCGAATGCAGGTTCTCTCGGTGGTGACGGTCGAGGGCTACGTCGAGGCGCTGCGCAACCAGCCGGACGAGGCCCAGGAGCTCTTCAACGATCTCCTGATCGGCGTCACCCAGTTCTTCCGTGACCCAAAGGAGTTCGAGATCCTGGAGCGGGACGTGATCCCGAAGCTGTTCGCCGACAAGGGACGGGACGATCAGATCCGGGTCTGGGTGATCGGCTGCTCGACCGGCGAGGAGGCGTACTCGCTGGCAATCCTGCTGCGCGAGCACATGGCCACCCTCGACGTCGTTCCCCAGGTCCAGATCTTCGCGACCGATCTCGACGGTCGAGCCCTGGCTTCGGCACGGGCCGCCCGCTTCGCCAGCACGATCAGCGAGGCCCTGTCGCCCGAGCGGTTGGCCCGCTGGTTCGTGAAGGAGGGCAACACCTACTGCCTCGTGAAGGAGCTGCGCGAGATGTGCATCTTCTCGCAGCACTCGATCATCAAGGACCCGCCGTTCTCACGACTCGACCTGATCTCGTGCCGCAACCTGCTCATCTACCTCGACGCGGAGTTGCAGGGCCGGGTCATCCCGCTGTTCCACTTCGCCCTGAAGTCCGAGGGCGCCCTGTTCCTGGGCAACTCCGAGAACGTCTCGCGCCACACCGAGCTGTTCGCGCCCATCGACGGTCGCTCGCGCATCTTCCGTCGCCGGGAGACCGGCTCCCGCATCTTGCCGGACTTCCCGTTCGCGGCGCCGGATCGCCGGATCGGCGTGTCCGCCACCGCCGAGGAGCGGGTCCGGCCGAACGGGGTGACGCTGACGCGGCGCGCGGAGCGGCTGGCGGAACGCTACGCCCCCGCCTACGTGATCACCGACGCCTCGTACAACGTTCTGCACTTCTCCGGGCGGAGCGGGCGCTACATCGAGCCCGCCGGTGGCACAGCCAGCCTGAACCTGCTGCAGCTCGCTCATCCGGACCTGCGCCTCCACCTGCGCGCCGCGCTGGCGAAGGCCGATGAGACCGCTCAGAGGGTGCAGATCGATGGCTTGCAGATCGGCCGGAACGGCGCGAGCCTGTCGGTCGACCTCGTCGTCGAGCCCATGCGAGACGATCCGGCCGCGCGCGGCTACTTCGTGCTGTTCAAGGAGGGCGGTCCGAAGGCGGTCGCCGGCGGCGACAGCGCCGCAGGTGGCTCAGGCGCGTTCGAGCACACCCGACGCCTCGAGGCCGAGCTCGGAGCCACGCGCGAGCGCCTGCAGGCCACCATCGAGGAGCTGGAGAGCACCAACGAGGAGCTGAAATCCTCGAACGAGGAGTATCAGTCCCTCAACGAGGAGCTGCAATCGACCAATGAGGAGCTGCAAACCTCGAAGGAAGAGCAGCAATCCGTCAACGAAGAACTGACCACGGTCAACGGCGAGCTCGGCCATCGGGTTCAGGAGCTGGGTCGAGCCAACAGCGATCTGAAGAATTTTCTCGAGAGCACGCAGATCGCGACGATCTTCCTCGACAACGAGCTGCGGGTGACCAAGCACACGCCCGCCGTCACCGAGATCTTCCATCTCATCGAGACGGACGCTGGCCGCCCGATCGGTCATATCAAGTCGCGCATCGCCTATGAGAAATTGCAGGACGATGCCCGACGCGTTCTTCGCACCTTGAGCGTGGTCGAGCGCGAGATCACCAACTCGACAACGGGCGCGCAGTACCTCGTCCGGGTCCTGCCCTACCGCAGCGTCGACAACTTCATCGCCGGTGTCGTGATCACCTTCGTCGACATCACCGAGCGCAAGCGGGCCGAGGAGCGTCAGCGCGCGAGCGAGCGGCGGCTCCTCGCCCTGATCGAGGGTATCCCGCAGCTGGTCTGGCGGGCGGCAGAGGATGGAAAGTGGACTTGGGCGAGCCCGCAATGGTACGCCTATACCGGACAGACGGACGCGCAGAGCCGGAATCACGGCTGGCTCGACGCCCTGCACCAGGACGACCGTGGTCCAGCTATCGAGGCTTGGCGCGATGCCACGCGAACCGGCGTCCTGCAGATGGAAGGCCGTCTGCGCAACGCCGGCGATGGCAGCTACCGGTGGTTCCAGACGCGCGCGATGCCGGTCCGCGGCGAGCGCGGGGAGGTGGTCGAGTGGCTCGGCACGTCGACCGACATCGACGATCTGCGCCGAATGCAGGAGCAGCAGCACGTCATGGTCGCCGAGTTGCAGCATCGCACCCGGAACCTGCTCGGCGTGGTGCAGTCGATCGCGCAGCAGACCGTCGCGGCGAGTGACACGCTAGAGGCGTTCGATTCGGCGTTCAACGAGCGGTTGGCCGCCCTCTCGCGCGTTCAGGGACTGCTCTCGCGCGCCGGCGAGGAGCCGATCACGCTATCGGCACTGATCCGGAGCGAACTCGACGCGCTCGCCGCCGCGAACCTGCAGGAGCGGATCGTGCTCGACGGACCCGACGTTCGCGTCCGCAAGGGGGCGGTGCAGACCGTCGCGCTGGCCCTGCACGAACTGGCCACCAACGCGCGCAAGTACGGCGCGTTCTCCAACGCACATGGCCAGCTCAGCGTGAGGTGGCGGATCCGCGAGAGCGACGGGCAGATGCCGCGGCTCGTGCTCGAATGGGTCGAGACCGGCATTGACCGCCGACACGGGACAGGGAGCGGTGCGCCGAAGAACGGCTACGGCCGGGAGCTGATCGAGAACGCGCTTCCGTACGCGCTCGATGCCACGACGCGCTATGAACTCGGGGAGGCTGAGGTACGTTGTCTGATCGAGCTTCCATTGGCCTGAGGCTTCCAGAGGCGTAGATGACGATGGGCACACCGAGCGATGATCTGGACGCTCTGTCAGGCCACAAGGTGCTCTTGGTCGAGGACGATTACTTCATCGCCGACGCGATGCGGCGGATGCTGTCGAGGACCGGCGCAGAGGTGCTCGGTCCCGTGGCAACGGTCGATAGAGCCTTGGCGCTGATCGCGGCGAGTTCCAAGATAGACGTGGCCGTCCTCGACATCAATCTGCGCGACGTGATGGTCTTCCCCGTCGCGGACGCTCTGGAGACCCGCGGCGTGCCGTTCGTCTTCGCCACGGGCTATGAGGGCACCGGTATTCCCGCGCGCTACGCGCACGTTCAACGCTGTGAGAAGCCGGTGGGGATGGCCGCCCTCGCGAACGTCTTGTCGAACGAGATCAACACGGGCCGAGGGGCGCTCCTCTGAGCGCAGCGGCGTTCCTGGCGGTGGCACAGCCCGCTCCGAACGTGTCAGCCTGCCTGTCGCGCGCGAGATCTCCACAAAACCGCTCGGCACATGCCGGCGAGGGGAGATGATAGCTGAACTGGAGCCAGGACAGGGATGGGGTGAAGCGGACGACCGCTCGCGCCCAACGCGGCCGCCCAGCTGGTTCCGGCGAAATCACGTAAGCGGGCGCGTGTCGTCTCCATCGGCCCTCCCCGTGGAGGAGAGAGGCTCACTGGTCGGTGATCGTGATGCTGATGCGGGCACACATCACGCGCCGCCCAAGCTCGTCGCGCGCGCTCGCGGCGAACTCGTCGATACCTCGCTCTTCGCCTTCGCCGCGGAGGATTTCCGTCAGGGCGGTGCGAAGCAGGCAGCGCAGTGCCGCCCTGTCCGGGAGCACGGTCCCCTCCTCGTCGATCGCATCCACGTGGTCGAACGTGTCGATGAAGTAGCGCGGCACCCACGCCTCCCTGATCGGATGCTCTTCTCCAAGCTAACCGAGGTTAGAAGGGATGGTTCGCCCCGTCTGTGCTGATGTGGCCTGGAGGCGGTGATGACGCTTCCCAACCTGACTAGTCGTACCGATCTCGATCGATGCCGCAGAACGCTGGAGATCGTCGGGGCGCGACGCTCCTCCGGCAGGACCAGCCTGAGCCGGCTTCGGATCGTGTCGCCGTCTGATGTAGCCTGTAGCCGGAGGGCAGGCCGTCGATCCGCTCGAGAGCGGAACCGACGGACGCGAGACGCAGCGTCTCGGCGTCCCGGATCCACAGAACGTTCGACGAAGCGCCTGCGAACTGACGGAAGCGCTCCTCACTCCCGCGCCGCGCTTCCTCCGTCTGGCGCCGCTCGGTGATCGAGTCCCGCTGGAACGAGCCAGCGCCGATGTATTTCGCGGCGCCGGAACAGCATATGGAGTCTATCTCAACGACGGGCCAGGCGCCTCCCGCAGGAGCGCCGGGACAATCCTCGGGATGGGGCAGCTTCCCGAGCGGGCCCACGATCGGCACCTCGGTACGACCCGCAGCAATCCGCGATCGCGCGAGGACGAGAGCACCGGCGGGCCGGGTTCGGGGCCGCTGAATGACGCCCTTCGACGCCTCGGCCGTGATGCCGGATTGCGAAGCCCGCGATACGGCAGGCGACGTGGTCACAGGTGTCCAGGACCGGCCCGTCACGGCGGCAATCCACCCTGCGTGATCGGGCGCCGGACCATTCACAAGCCACAGGCGGGGGCCGTTGGAACCGCTGACCGTTGGTCAGTTTAACCTGGGTAAGAAATGCGTAGGACCGGTCGGATGAGCTTCACTGTTGTGAACGGCAGAGACGACCACGATCTGGAGGACGCGGTCCGTCGAGGTGTCGCCGACGGGTTAGCCCGGTTGCTGCGGGTGCCCGGACACCCCGACAGCGTCCAGGCGATGCTCGACAACGACGCGCGCGCCGAGAGAGACGGCCCGACGCCTTGTCTTCGAGCCCCCGCGGACTCGGATCAAAACGCCTGACGCGCCGTCTCGCCCGGTTCTCAGCATTGCCGCCCGAGAGCGGACGGGCAGAAACCTCGCCGTTTCCACCACCCTGCCTCACCGAGCCTCCCGCGAGCGGACGCTCCCGGGTTCTGCAAGGGGGCTCGCGAGGCCGGGACGGCGACGCCCGCTCGGCGAGCCCAGGGAAGCGGCCAGCGGAACATCAACCCTGGGTGGCCTGCGAGATTTGAGTCGGTCGACAGCGCGTCGGCGCCCAAATCCGACCTGAGGCTTCTTAACCGGATCGCGGCCCACGGATCATCGCAATCGCGGAGAAGCATGGGGCACGAATGATCGAGGCGGCGGCATCGCGATCCATCCACCGTGGGCGTTCGTGAACTTGAGCGACACGAGCCACCGAAGCTGGGCCAGTTGTGGGCCCGGCCCTTCACCGGGGATTCGAGCCACGCTCCGACGGGCGCCCCGGGGCCACCCGTAGCCGCACGATCGGCGCGCGAAAGGCGGCTCGCGATCGCGCGGCGCGTCAGTGCCGCATCGGCCGGGTCATGGGCATCGCGGGCTGGGACGATTGCGGACTGGATGACGGGGGCGTCGCCGGCATCATGTTGGAATTCATGTTGCTCATGATCCAGACCGAGCCGCCGATCAGCAGCACCACGAACAGGACGCCGAAGGCCAGTGCCATGACGTTGTTGATGTTGTCCGGCCCGGTCGTGATGTGGAGGAAGAACACGAGATGCACGCCCATCTGGGCGATGGCGAAGACGATCACGGCCACGGGGACCGCCGGCGCCCACACGAACTTGGCGTGCACGACGGCAAAGGAGCAGACCGTCAGCAGGGTCGCGAGCGCGAGGCCGATGAGATAGCCCCGGATGCCCTTGCCGATATCCTCCTCGGCAAACTCCTCCCCCGATGCGACCTCGGTCTGGTGCCGATCGAGATCCCGGAGGTGGATCGGCGCCCGCTCCCGCAGCGCCCGGGCGATGCCGATGCGCTGGCGCTGGTCGCCCGAGAGGCGGGCGCCGCGCTCGCCCACGATGGTGTCGTAGCCGTCCAGCAGCCGGCGCACGAAACCGTCGCAGGCCGCCGCCCGCGCGGCCGCGACGATCGCCGCCGCGTCGGCGTCGGGCCGATCCCCTCACCCACACTCCGGCCTTGAGAGACCAGCATCAACCTGCCGCCGCTCGGCGACGGCGTCCTCTGGCTCGCGCCGCTTCGTTCCCCCGTGTCCGCCCCCGTCCCGGCTCGGAAGCCATACGTCGGGGCGGACCACCTCATCGGGAGCGGATCAGGCGGGGCTGAACATCGCCCCGCACCGTCGGGATCCCGCCAACGGGGGATCGGCATCCTGCGCCTCGGGCCGCGTCGCGTACGGGCCCTGCCCGCAACGCACGGCACCGAGCCCCGTCGGCCCGCGGGCAGATCGGGCGCCGCGGCTGGCCGCCGTCACCGCGGCATCGACCGGACCGCCTGCTGCGGAACGCGCTCTCCGGCCTCGGCCATTCGGCCCGATCGCGACTGGCCGAAGCGTCCGCCGTTCCAGACCAGATAGCCGAGACCGGCGGCCACTCCGGCGAGCGTCGCGATAAGGGCGAACTCGCTCGACATGCCGCCCGCCACGGTGCCTCGCCGCCGCGACTGAAGGGCGCTCGTCTTGGCTCGCACGAACGCCCGTGTGGCAGCGGCAACCTCCTCGGGCGCGAGAAGCATCTGCGCGGCGGGGATCAGTTCATGCACGTGACGGTGTAGGTGCTGATCCACCAGGAACGTGACATCTTCGAAGGTGTCGAGCCAGCCGGCGGAGGCCGTCTTGCGGCGACGGGCGAGTTGCTGGAGCTGTCGCCTGAACTCCGCGTGGCCGCGGTTCAAATCTTCGATCAGCGTGCGCGTCCGGCCCTCCCGGCTCAAGGGTCCGTACAAGCTTGCACCGAGCCCGGTCGCGTGCAGATCAAGCTCGTCCATGAGGTCAGCCAGCATCTGCTCGCGGCTGCCGACCGCTCTGGGGTCGTTGAGAGCGTATGGTATCTCACGGATCAGGCCACCGATGTTCTCGTGGTCGCGCTCAATGAGTTGCCAAACGTCCATGCACGTCTTCCTCACCGGTGAAACTACCAGTTCTGAACACCGTGTGCCCGCTGAGCGTTCCTGATCGAGGTCGTACCGACCCAGGCCACCCCTCAGATGCGTGCCCGAGGATAGGGCGACGGCGTGCCGGAGTACCGCTTCGGGTCCCGCGGACAGCCGGTATGCACCCTGCGATGGCTGAACTTCCGATTGCCGTTCGCGGCGTACGATCCCGAGAGCACCGAGGCGCTGGGGCAGGACGGGCAGCGCGTCGGCGCCATCACGGGGGGCGCTCCCGGCCTCAGCGACGCTGATCTGGCGCCAGACACCCGCGATCTTCGCTTCACAGGTCCGATCATCGAGCGTCGCCACGCTCGCGGGGTGCCAGGCCGGGACGGATTGCGCCAGCCCGCGATCGTACGAACCGGCGCGACGGAATGCCGGCGCTCAGGTCATCCGCGGAGGTCGTTCCCACACGTCCCGCAGGGCGAGCTCGCGTCGGACCGCGCGGCGCCGCTGCCTGCCGGCGCATCCTGTCCGAAGGGGCGGCAGAGGCGTTCGACGCTCGTGCGAGCGGCCGCAGGGCGGCCCCGGCTTGTCCGAGCGCCGGTGGGGGGGTGCAAGACCGCCCTCACCCGTGCAAGGCAACCCCGCTTCTGGCCGCATGGCCCAACGGTCACGCTTGCCGTAGCCCGTGGGATGGCTTCCAGTTTCGCACCCACCATGCTCCCCGACGCCGCCGCCCTGTGGCGCAGCGCTATCGAGGACCTGTCTCCGCACGTCTCGCCGTGCCGGTATCTCGTCCCGGCCCGCTGGGCGCCGATACGTGAGGCCGCCATCGATTTCTGCGACCGTCTCGGCGCCGAGGCGCACGCGCTCGGCTGGACGGCGGCCGAACTGTTCGCGCTTCACCCCGAGCACGGGACGCTGCGGATCGAGGTCTGCGGGGTGATGATGATCACCGGCAACCGGGCTCAGGCTGTCGAACCGACGCGGGTGGTGTTCGAGCGCGGCTCGGCCTACCGGACCAAGCAGGGGCAGGTCTGGGGCATTCCGGTCTGGGAGTTCGCGAAGAAGGGCCGCTAACGCGCGACGCAGGGAGCGCTCCGCGGGCCCGATCGTTGCACCCGGATGCGCACAGCCCTCGTCGTCCTGATCATGCTCGTTCGCTTCGGCCCCGACCTCGTGTACGCGGCGAACGCCACGCTTCCGCAGCCGGACCCGTCGCACCAGGCGGCAGCGCAGAAGTGGATTGTCAGCCCGCCCGCGGTGGTGGTGATCCGGCCACCGCAGCGAGTGCGCTGATCCCGGTCAGTCGCGCCTCGCCTCGGCGCTCGCGCGTTCGACCACGGCCCGCAACGCTGCGCTGCCTTCCACAGCGAACCAAGCGCGCAGCATGCTGGAGGTTTCGGGTGTGTCGTCCGACCGCTCGCGAAAGAGGTCGGCGTAGCGGGCCAGCTCGCGCTCCACGAACATGTCGAGGTAGGCTGCACCGCGCGTCCTGGCGAGATCTGCCAGGGCGTCTTCCAGAACGCGCTGCATCATCTCACCGACCATGGCGGAGACGTAGATCGCCGCCTCGCTACCCTGTTCGAGCTCTTTCAACCAAGCCTCCAACTCCCGTGGAAGCCCGGTCCTAAGCTTGACCGGAGGCACGATGCAACGCTGGCTGAACGGACCGGCGGTGAAGCGGGCCGTCGGCAGCGGCACCCTCAGGCCCGCCCCGCGGGTTTCCAGTTCGAAGAGCGTGCGTGAAGCCCATGACCTACACCGTCGAACGACTCGCGCCCGGCAGCTATGACGTGCTGCTGGACGGCGTCGTGATCGCAGCGCTGGTTCGGGTCGTCTCCGGCACGGAGCCGAGCGATGCGTGGCAGATCGAGTTGCTCGATGAGGTGCCACAGGCAGACCGGCCGGCGCCGTTCACATCACAGGGGCACACCTTCAGATCGCGGGCGGCCGCGCTGGAGTGGCTCGGCACCGGCGAGCGTCCCGGAGATCGGACCCGCGGCTCCTGATCGCGGGTGCCTCTGGAACAGCCGGCCGCGGCGACCCGTTCAGGCGTCACGGCCCGTCACGTGGGCGAGCCGGTGACGACCAGGATACAGCCATGGCTACAGGCACCGTGAAGTGGTTCAACGAGACCAAGGGCTACGGATTCATCCAACCCGACGATGGCGGCAAGGACGTGTTCGTTCACATCTCGGCCGTCGAGCGTGCGGGCCTTCGCTCCCTCAACGAGGGTCAGAAAATCGCCTATGACGTCGAGGCGGACCGCCGCAGCGGCAAGGAGAGCGCCGCCAACCTGAAGGCGGGCTGATCACCGCGCGACGAGTGGCCTGTGCAGGGGCCGCTCGTCACAGATCGGGCTTCGAGCTGAGAGCCGGAGACCGCATCAGGCGCTCGATCTCGCGCTTCGGCCTCCCCGATTTGCGGGCAATCTCCTCTTCCTGCTCGCCGATGAGGACGCGCGCCGGCTCATCGCCGTCGAGGCCACCCAGGATCTCGGCCGGCACGCGTCGATTCGAGGCGCGGCTGCCGTCGGCGTAGGTGACGTCGAACAGCACGAACCCCTGCACCTTCGGCAGAGACTTGGTACGCTTGGCCATGGGAGGTGATACCGGCTTCTCGGACGAGGCGAACGCCGTCGCGGCCCGTGCTCGATGCGAGCGCGGCGCGCGGTCAGGAGCGCGTCTCATAACTCATCCTTCCCGTTTGCCGGAATAATCGAAGCGCCGGCCCATAGAGGGACGCCCGTGACATCGTGGATGCATATCGACACCGGCATCGTTCCCGGCGGCACGCCGTTGCACCTGATGCGGCGGGGCCACGAGTTCTCGATCGTCGCCGACACGATCGAGTTGATGAACAGCACCCGCGGCGCCTCCGAAGAGGCGCTGGCGATTCTCGCCTGCGGCCGTGTGCGCGGCCGGGGTGCGGCGCGCGTGCTGGTCGGCGGTCTCGGAATGGGGTTCACCCTGCGCGCGGCCCTGCGCAACCTCGGGCCCGAGGCGAGCGTCACGGTCGCCGAGCTGGTGCCGACGGTAGCGGCTTGGGCACGCGGACCGCTCGCGGGCGTCTTTGCCGGCTGCCTCGACGACGCGCGCGTCGACCTGCGCGAGGCCGATGTCGACGACCTCATCCAGTCCGGTCCGGCCGCGTGGGACGCGATCCTGCTCGACGTCGACAACGGACCAGAAGGATTCGTGCGCCCGGAGAACGATCGCCTCTATGGCGGCCCCGGCTTGGCGTTGGCGCGGCGGGCGCTGCGACCGGGCGGCGTGCTCGGCGTCTGGTCGGCGACGCCCGACCGCAAGTTCAAGGCGCGCCTCCAGCGCTCGGGTTTCGTCGTCGAGGAGGTTCGGCCCCACGCGAACGGGCACAGCGGCCCGCGGCACGTGGTTTGGATCGCGACGTCCGTCGGCCCAACAGCCTGACCATTCCGCCTCTGCGCCTGAATGAGCGCGCATTGCGGCGCTGACGGCACGGCCTCGGCAGGGGGCCTGCGTCTTCCGCACGCGATCCTTCGCGTCCGCCTGCACCGGTTCGCCGCGGACGGCAGCGACCGCGGCACGGCCCTCATCCGGGTCCGAGACGACGCGGAGGCACGGGATCGGGCCGACAGCCTGGCCGAAGGGTTGCTGGCCGAGCTGTGGTCAGGGGATCGGCTTCTGGATCACCTCGCACCGGCCGGCCACCCCGTCGCAGATCGCATCCGTCCAACCCGCGATGGCCCTCGAGCCCGCGGACGCGCTGGCCTGCCGGCGATGAGGGCAAGATCCTGTTACATTATTGCATGCCCTCGCGAGAGGTGCGATACGCCGCGGATGTCAGTCGAGGCCACGCTCTGGGATCTGGTGACCGCCGAGCGTATCGCCATTGAAGATGTCGGCGCCGCAATCGACGCCTATCTGGCCGAACCGACCACCCAGGATCACTCGATCGGTCCAGACCACATGCTCGATCTTGCGGCGGCTGTCGCGGCCCACCCCTCCGCGCCCGCGATCGTGGTTGACGCCGAGGCCAACGAGCCGTCGCGCCGCATGGCGGTACGGGCGGCCCTGCTCATGAGCCGCCCCACCACCCGCTCGAACAGCGACGAAGACCGCACCGACGATCAGCTGTCCACCCAATGACCGGCGGCGCAAGCGCGGCTATTGATCGTCATCGTCATCGTTGACTTCGACGAGATCGCTGGTGTCGTCATCGTCCTCATCGACGACGAGGTTGTCATCGTCGACTTGCTCACCGTCGTCTTCGATATCGAGAGCGTCATCGTCTTCAGCATTGCTGTCCGTGTCTTTCTCGGCCTCTTCAGCCTCGACCTCGTCCAGCGATACGAGCTCGGGGCCCTCCGTCTCATCCTCTTCGTCGCTCGGCGCCTCTTTGCGGGCGACAACGGGAGCGCTCCCCCGCGAGTACGATGTCGCCGCAGCGATCGGCACGACCTCGCCTGAATAGGGCGAGATCACAGGATTCTTGCCGAGGTCGTAGAACTTCCTACCCGTCGTCGGGCAAACACGCTTCGTACCGAGGTCCGGACGCGCCACTGCAACTCTCCCTGAGGGCCATGAGACGCTGGATCGCCAGCGCGCATGCGGTTACGTCTACCACAGTCAGCGGCCCACCGCCCGGCATCTTCACGCCGGCCGAGGCGTGTCTGAGCGTCGGAGGCGTCGAGCCGCGCTGGATCGACTCACCGGCTCCGGATGGCGGCGCCGCGCGCCTCGACCATGTCGCGCGTTCGCGGGGCAGCCGACCTGCGACGGGCCGTGGGGAAGCGCTGGGCGGGGCCGTATTCCGCAGGTGCCGAGAACGGTCGCCCGACCGCGAGGGGACGGGCGGTGCTCGGTCGCGTCTCGACAGTTCAGCCGTGCCTCATCGAGGGTGGACGGGCGCTGCCCGCCGCCCACCTTCACTTCGCGGAGCAGGCAGCATCGTCAGGCCGAACGCCGAGGTGCGATCTGAGCCCTGGCCCACGCGGCCCGTCCCCTCTGGGCAGCAGCCATCTCGGCGAAGGCCCTGGCGGCGCCCGTCGCTTCCATGGCCCGCATCTTCTCGGCCAGGATCGCCGCCTTCATCGCTTCGGTCTCGGCCACGATCGCTTGGGCAACGAACGGATGAGTCAGGGGCATCGGCTTCCTTCGGGCTCGGCCGGCCCGGAGGTCTGCGCGCAGATGGTTAATGAGACGTTGATCGACCCCGGTTGCAGGACCGCCTGCCGGAACAGGCCCACGGGGTTGCCCGGACAGGTCCCGGAGCAAGACATGATGACGGGCGGCCTTCTGTGGTTCTCGGTGGGCCGATCCCTGTCCTGATCTGGTTCTTCTCCCTGCGCGACCGGTAACGCGCAGCATCGTACGCAGAAGCCCGCGCCGGAGGACCGGGCGGGCTTGCTAGGATCCGCTCAGCGGAGAGTGTCAGAAGCCGCCGCGGCGCCCGTAGCCGTAACCATGGCCGGGCCCATATCCGCGGCCGTAGCCGCGACCATACCCGCGCCCATAGCCGTAGCCGCGCCCACGGAAGTGCGGGCCACCGTAGCCCCGGCGACCGTAACCGAAGTGCCGTCCGAAGCGCGGGCCGCCGTAGCCGTACTGGACGTCTCGCATCGCGGAACCGGCCTCCGGAACGGCTCCGATGCCGATCTGGGCCGCAGATGCCGGGGCGGGGGCGAGAAACATGCTGGCTGCGAACAACCCAGCCGTCAGTGCGGGTACTTTGAACAAGGGCTCTCTCCTGGCCACGGCCGCGAGCCTGCGGCAGTCGCTTCAGGCCAACCGGACGGGCGCAGTCACTGTTCCGTATCGCCCGTCCGCCTTCGCCATCCGACGCCCGTGGTTCAGCACGATGTCGCGGACGCGGTGAGCCGGCGGCCAAGCCGTCCGCCACCCAGGCAGAGCATCATCCGAATAGGGGTAGTGTTCTGCAGCACATCGCGACGTGATGTAAGGTACTCAAACAGGTCTCGCACCATCATCGCCGATGGGACTGTGCGGCGAGGTGCTGGAGGGTCTCCACCATGTTGACTCGCACCGTCGTCAGCCTCGCCGCCCCCGCCCTCCTCGCCACCGCGTGGGCCGCTCCGTCCTCGGCACAGCCAGCCGCGAACGGCGGGCCGAAGTTTCTCATCCACGGCAACTACTGCGGCCCCGGCAACAACGCTCCTCTGCCGCCTGTCGACGCCCTGGACGCCGCTTGCGCCCGTCACGACGCCTGCACGCCGGATGTCGGCCTCCCGACAAAGGCCTGCAACCTTCGGCTGGAACGGGAAGCCGCCGCGGTCGCTCGAGACCCGCGACAACCGGACGATGTACGTTCCCTGGCCGGCTTCGTTGCCTCGTTCGCGGCGTCGAACGCGTCCCGCCCGGCGCCGACAATGCTCCCCGCGAAGCTGGCTCGCTGAGAAGCCGACGTGTCGGCCTCCTCGCCCGTGCGATCGTCAGGCCCCGGCCCGGATCAGATCCCGTGAGAGTGCCGGAAGCTGAGGTCCCTTCCACCTGCGCCCTCTGCCGCCCACGGTCCTGCACGTTGCCGCAGAGCAGGGATCCGGTGGCGGAGACGTCGCACGTGGCAGCCCGCCGCGGCGGCCTGAGCGCGCTGAGATACGCGCGCGTGAGAGCCTACCGTCCGCTGGGCGCGGCGTAGCTGCCGGTGACCCCGTTGCCCCGGCTGCTGCCGCCCGGAGCGCCGGGCGTCTTGTTCCGGACGAAGCTCGCACCGGGATAGCGCCGCTGGATCCGCGACATCGAATGGCGCCGCACGTGATGGCGCCTCATCCGAACGTCGGTGAGCATGTCGGACGGCGACGAGATGCCGGCCACGGGACCGGCTGGCACGGCCGAGGCGGGGACGGCCAGGACGCCGAGGCTCACACCCGCGAGCGCGGCAAGAACTGGAATACGCATGGAGATCCTCCGTGCCTCGGCGAAGTTGGATCGCGTCGGCTTTCAGGCAAAACCTGAAGCACGCGTCTGGTTCAACGATCGGGCGCTGTGAGCGCGATCTGTCGCCCGGTCTCGAAGCCGCGGCGGAGGCAGCCTGCTCGCGCGCGGTCACAGCAGCGCCTCCGCCCCGATTAATCCCGGACGCTGCGTGCGCAGCGGCACGCCGCCACGGGACAGCCGTCCCCATTTCGGTATCACGCAAGAGAGAGCAGACCGAACATCTCGGACTGTACTGCGCAAAGGAGCAAGGATCAGTTCATGAAGACCCGCATCGCCGCTGCCGTCACTGCCCTCGCACTCACCGCAGCACCGATCTCGTCCGCGATGTCCTACGACCGTCCCGCCTGGACGGGCTACGCGCCCTACAATGTGGAAACTACGGGCTCGTTCGACGCCCCGTTCGGCAGCCGCTTCGACCGCGACCCCTCGACTTGTCCGCAGAGCTCGGCTGCCGAGGGCAATGCCAACCAGCAGAACTTCCCAGTCAAGCAGTACGGCCAGACCGCGGGCGGCAACCGCTGCTGAGCGCCGGGCGTCATGATGCGCAAGGCCATATGCGCAAGGCCATGTCCTGCGCGATGATCGGCGCCCTCGCTGGCGGTCCCGCGGTGACGGTCACGGGCTCGGCTGGGGTGCTCCGCCCGACGTGTCGCAACCGATCACGCGCAGGCGCATTATCACAGCGGCGCGCCCGCACAGGTTGCAGGCGCCGGATACCGGGCGGTGTCCATCCACATACCTTGGGCAGGTTCGGGTGTTCGTTTCGCTTCCTCCAGCGGTCGCGTACCTGCGACCGTTTACCTGGGGCCGGAGCGCAGCAATGACCGAAGAACGAACCACAAGCGGCAGCATCCTGCGGCGCATCGCTGCAGCGCTCGGGGACGACGTCGCGATCTTCCGGGACAGGCCCGCAAGCGTCAGAGCGGCGGAAGAAGCGCTCGCGCTTTTGACCGCCTTCGAGCGCGTCGTCGATCGCGATGATCGCCGCTCCTGTATTGACTTCGTAAGTTCTGTCGCCGCCCAGCAGGATAGGCATCGAGGAAACTGTTAATTCAGTTGGCGTGCGGTTCGCTTCATCTGGCCGGCCAGAAGCTTTCCGAACTCCAAGAGCGTCGCGTCGATCAGCGTGCGCAGGAGAGGCGAACCGACTTCTGCAACCAGCGGGCGGACCGCGATCAACGCGTCGACGACCCGATCGATCGCTCGAAGCCGCTGGGCTGAAGCGGTCAGGTCGTCCTGGCCGCCATCCCCGAGATCCAGGACGACGCCGAGGCAGCGTTGCCCCTGGCCGCGCGCGTCAACCTCGACCCGGCCTCGTGCAGCGACGCGACGCACGCCACCGGGACCATCGTTGGTCTGGAACTCGGCTTCGAAGCGCCCTGCCGTGTGGTGTGCCTCGTGCACCAAATACGCGACCCGCTCGCGATCGTCGGGATGAACGCCTTCCAGAAACGCCGTCACCGGGACGCCCGCCGCGGCACGCTGCTCGTCGAGGCCGAGCAGGTTGGGCAGAGCCCCCGTCATCGCAACGGTCTGTGTGGCGAGGTCCGTTTCCCAGAAGCCGACATAGCCGGAGGCGGCCAAGGCAGATTGCAGGGACGGCGTCACGGGCGATCTCCCCGGTTGTTCTCGTTCAAGCAACGCAACTTGAGGGTTCAACGAGCCGCGATCTCCATCCGTTCCCCCCGGCACAGTCGCGCAGAAGCGGGATGAGGTCATGGTCGCGATAGACGTCTTCACGATCGCCCCGACAGTGCCGTTGCTCGCGGGATTGCGACCGCTATCGTCAATCCCGCCCGTCGATCACAAGCATCAATGTCGTCACTTGCAGGCCTGAAGCCGCGCCATGAGGACATCGATCTCGATCACAGGCTCCGTCGACACGCTCTTCACGGATTTTACGCGACGTCTCTACCCGGAGCGGATGCCAGTTCTCCGAGACCTGTACCTCGGCGGATCGGCCGCGCCAGACGAATGGCGGGGTGCGAGCGGGTCGGCTTCCTGGCGGTGCCGGACCGCGAGCCCAACCGCAGGACTGCACCGCGCTCGGCCGCATCCATGCCGGCACGATGATCCGCGCGCCGACCGAGATTGTCCGGGAAGGGCTGGCCGACATGCGCTGCGTCATCGCGGCGGCAGATCCCGGGAGAGCATCTCGGCTCTCCGCCGGCCGGAGGCGAGCTTTCGGGCAGCTCCCACCGACGCTTCTGTAGAGAGGTTGGGTCGGACGCAGGATGGTCGCTCTGGGTGGTTACGCGACGGTCCGCTTGCGCGCGACAATTTCGGGGCGGCGGATGTCGTCGCCACGCCTGTCCCGACCCGAAGCAGGCCCTCCCGACGTCCGCCTCGCGTCGTTCCGACGTGTCGGCCTGCTACGACCGGTTCGATCGAGAACGTCGCTTTGCGAGGTCTCACGGCACAGCCGGACCCGACCGATGGCGTTGGCTCGCCGCGTCGATGCCCACGATGAGCCGGCATCAGGTTCGATGCCGGAATCACGGCGCGCTGGATCGAACAGCGACCGGGCGACGTTCCTCACCGCCTAGACTGGCCAAACAGGAGGAACGGTCATGCGTATTCGCCATCTGCTGCCGCTCGTCGGCTTGCTCACGCTCACGGCCTGCAAAGACGAGAAGAAGGCCGAGGCCCCCCCGCCTCCGCCACCTCCTGCCAGCACGGCGCCGGCAAACCCTGCGCCTCCGGCAACGACGACGAACCCGGCTCCGGCCAACAAGCCGTAGCCAACGAGCCTTGAAGGTGGCGGGCCCCGTCGCGTAGTCTCGAAAGACGGGCCCGGCCCTTCGCAACCGGGCTGAGGGCGCGGCTCTGTTCATGAAACGCGCACCCACACCGGACCGCTTGGATCGACTGCTCCGGGTGGGACGCTGCCCGTTCGCTTCTGGGCGCCAGAGGCCAGAAGCGGACGGGTCGGAGTCAACTTTGCCGTCGCGCTGCGCCGCTGTCAGCGCCGCTCGTTGCGCCGTCTCGCCGGCGATGGGCGCGTCAGGACACGGGCCAGCTGAGCGCTTGTCCCACGTTCGCACGATGATGTCGCCGGCCGAGTGCGCGGTGGCCTCTCGGTATCCGGGCGCGGATCTCGTGGACGCCTTCGCGGTGACGCTGCCCGGGCCGGGGCCGCATGACCTGTCAAGGCTGGCTCAAGAAGCGCTCTCGAACCCGGCCCCCTGGATCACGGCAGCCATGGCACTGCGCGACGCGGCTGTGCGCCTCTTCGGGGTTCGGACGTCGGGGGCGATGAGGGCCCGCCTCAAGGCCGACGGCCGGGACCGGATCGACTTCTTTCCGGTACTCTCTCGGTCTGAGCGCGAGATCGTCCTGGGAGAGGACGACCGCCACCTCGATTTTCGCCTGTCGCTTCTTCTCAGCGAGCGCCCGGACGGGCGGGAGGACCTCGTCGCCACCACGGTCGTCCGCTGCCGTAACCGCCTCGGACACGCCTATCTCGCGGCCATCATGCCCGGGCACATCCTCGTTGTCCGCTCCGCGCTGAGAAGGGCTGCGGCATGCCAGGCCGGCCGGATGGCTGTTTGACGGACATCGCAGCCCATCGGCACCGCCAGGGCCGCTCCTGAGTGTGCGGGGCGGCGGATCCCGATCCCACCGCGAGCTGCTGAACCGCTCTCCACCCCGCCCGGCCGTTTCCAGGACCTCCGCGCGGGCTCGGCACGGCTTTCGCGATATTCGAATCCTATCGGGATCGCGCGGCGCCCTACCCTGCCCTGCCCTGCGTCGATGCCACGCGTCGCGGCGTCGACGATGGCTGGCCCGGTCTGGGTGGGCCGAAGCCCCTCCTGATCGGAGGCTCTGTTCCGGCTCAGGCCGTGAACCCCCGCCAGCCCCGGTGCCGAGAGGCCGGTCGCGTTCTCGATCCATCATCGTTCTCGAGAACGAGTCCGTCGGCCCACGATGACAGCGATCGGCGTCCCGCACCCCGGAAGCCGTCGGCTCGACCTCCACCCGACGGCGACGCCCGGCGGCGCATCGGCGCCGGTCGAAGCTTGCCGGAAGGGGCTCATCCGCTCCGGAGACGTTGTCCGGAGAGGTGGTCGCAGGCGGTTCGTCAGCCCGAGCTGAGCGCCATGACCACTGCTGGATGAGAAGGACGGTGTCGGCCGTTCTCCTGCAAGGCCCGCCTCCGGGATTGCCCATCCTTGTTTCGACGACGCACGGTTCCGACGCCCGACGCTGCCTCCCGTCCCGCCGCCTCGCGGCTGGTGGTCTCGGGCGTGAGCCGGCGCTTCGGCCGGACGCTCGCCCTGGACCGCGTCTCGCTGACCCTCGAGCCGGGCGAGATCGTGGCGGTGCTCGGCGCCTCCGGCTGCGGGAAGAGCACGCTGCTGCGGCTCATCGCCGGCCTGGACGCGCCGGACGCGGGCGAGATCGCCATCGGCGGCCGGCGCGTCGCCGGCCGCGGCCGCAACGAGGCGCCCGCGACCCGCGGCGTCGGGCTCATGTTCCAGGACTACGCGCTGTTTCCCCATCTCACCGTGCTCGCCAATGTTCGCTTCGGCCTCGCCCATCTCGGTGGCGCGGAGGCGGAGCGCGTCGCCCGCGAGCGGCTCGAGCAGGTGGGCTTGGCGCACCGGGCCGACAGCTATCCAGGCACCCTGTCGGGCGGCGAGGCGCAGCGGGTGGCGCTCGCCCGCGCCCTGGCACCGCGCCCGCGGGTCCTGCTCCTCGACGAGCCGTTCTCGAACCTCGATGCCGGCAACCGCGATCGCGTTCGCGCCGACACCCTCGCCGTCCTGCGCCGGGACCGGACCGGCGCGCTCCTCGTGACCCACGACGCTGCGGAGGCCGTGGCCTTCGCGAACCGCATCGTCCTGATCCACCGCGGCCGGATCGTCCAATCCGGCACGCCCGAGGCGATCTACGGCGCGCCGGAGACGCCCTTCGCCGCCAGGGCGCTCGGCGAGATCATCGAGATTCCGGGCCGGGCGGCGGCCGACCGCATCGCGACGCCGCTCGGTCCGCTGCCCCGGCCTGCCGCCCTGCCGGACGGGGATGTGACGGTGTGCCTTCGCCCGGAGGCGATCCGTCTGGAGGCCTCGCGCGGACCGGCAGGGAACGGGGTGCGCGCCTCCGTCCTCGGCCGCACCTTCGCGGGACCGCGCCTGCGCCTGGATCTCGCGGTGGCCGGACTCGACGCGCCGCTGCGCCTGCACCTCCCGCCGGCGGCCGTTCCCGGAGACGAGGTCGGCATTCACCTTCTGCCGGAACAGGCTCACATCTTTCCTGCGGGAGGCGCCAGCGAAGACGAGCCTGCGCTGAATTAGAATATTTAAAAACAAAACTTTCTTGCGATACAATGATTACACGTATACCGCCCTACGCATCGTTTGATGAAGGGGGTTTTGCCGTGTCGTCTCTCTCCGGAAAGTTCGCCTGGTCTGGCCTCGTCCTTTCGCTCGGCCTCGGCGTGACTGCCCACGCGGCGGAGGTGAACCTCTACACGACGCGGGAACCGGGCCTGATCCGCCCCCTGCTCGAAGCCTACACCGCCAAGAGCGGCGTCAAGGTCAACACCGTCTTCGTGGAGAAGGGCCTCGCCGAGCGCGTCGCCGCCGAGGGTGCCCGCTCCTCCGCCGACATCCTCATGACGGTCGATATCGGCAACCTGATCGAACTCGTGGACCGCGATCTCGCCCAGCCGGTGCGCTCGCCCGCGCTGGAGGCGGCGGTGCCTGCGCCCCTGCGCGACGCCGAAGGTCGGTGGTTCGCCCTCTCGATGCGCGCCCGCGTGCTTTACGCCGACGAGACTCTCTCGGGCCTCACCGCCGCGACCTACGAGTCCCTCGCCGATCCGCAGTGGACGGGAAAGGTGTGCCTGCGCTCGGGACAGCACCCCTACAACACCGCCCTGATCTCGGCCTTCCTCGTCCGCCACGGCGCGGAGAAGACCGAAGCGTGGCTGCGCGGGCTGAAGGCCAATCTCGCCCGGAAGGCGGCGGGCGGTGACCGCGACGTGGCCCGGGACATCGCCGCCGACCTCTGCGAGGTCGGTCTCGGGAATTCCTACTATGTCGGGCTGATGCGCTCGGGGCGCGGCGGGCCGGAGCAGCAGAAATGGGGCAAGGCGATCAAGGTCGTGCTCCCGACCTTCGAGGGCGGCGGGACCCATGTGAACGTCTCGGGCGCCGTCGTCGCCAAGGCGGCGCCAAACCGTGAGGAGGCGGTGAAGCTCCTCGAATATCTCGTCTCCGACGAGGCGCAGGCGGTCTACGCCAACGCCGACTACGAGTATCCCGTGAAGGCCGGCGCCGCGATCGACCCGCTGCTCGCGAGCCTCGGCACCCTGACGATCGATCAGACGCCGCTGCTGGAGATCGCCCGCAACCGCAAGGCGGCGAGCCTGCTCGTCGACAAGGTCGGTTTCGACAACTGAGCCCGTGCGGACGAGGATGGCGGCGACGCGCGGTCTCGGCTGGGCGGGCGCGGCGGCGCTGGCGGCGTTGCTGCTCTCGCCGGTCATCTCCCTAGGGATCGCGGCCCTCGGTGGCGGCAGCGAACTCTGGCCGCATCTGGCCGCCTACGTGTTGCCGCAGGCGATCCGGGACACCGCCCTCCTGCTGGCGGGCGTCGGCCTCCTAGTGATCGGGCTCGGGACCGGGGCCGCGTGGCTGGTCTCGGCCTTCGACTTTCCTGGCCGCCGCGTCCTAGAAGGCGCGCTGCTTCTGCCGCTGGCGATGCCGACCTATGTCGTGGCCTACGCCTATCTCGACCTGTCGCATCCCCTCGGGCCGCTTCAGGCCGGGCTGCGGAGCCTGCTCGGCCTGTCGAGCCCCCGCGACCTGCCCCTGCCGGACCTGCGCTCGCTACCGGGCTGCATCCTGCTCCTCGGCTTCGTCCTGTACCCGTACGTCTACCTGCCGACGCGGGCGCTGTTCCTGATGCAGGCGGGCACGTTGCTGGAGGCCGCGCGGGTGCTCGGCGCCGGGCCGTTCCGCAGCTTCCTGCGGGTCGCCCTCCCGCTTGCCCGCCCGGCGGTGGCGCTCGGCACCGGCCTCGCCCTGATGGAGGCGCTGAACGATGTCGGTGCTGCCGAGTTCCTGGGCGTGCGCACCTTGACCGTACAGGTCTACGCGACTTGGGTGAACCGCTCCGATCTACCCGGCGCGGCGCAGATCGCGCTGGTGATGCTCGCCTGCGTCGTCGCCCTCGTCGGCCTGGAGCGGCTGGCCCGGGGCGGGCGCGGCTATGCCGGCAGCGCCCGCCGGAACGCGGCGGTCACGCGGCGTCGGCTCTCCGGCTGGCGCGCCGGAACCGCCGTGGCTCTCGGCGCGACGCCGGTCGTCCTCGGCTTTCTGCTGCCTGCGGGCCACCTCGCCTGCGAGGCATGGCGGCGGGTCGCGGGCGGGGGGTGGCCCGACACGCTGGCGGTCCAGACCGGCAACACGATCCTCTACGCGAGCCTCGCGACGGGGGTGACGGTGGTGGTCGGCCTGCTGGTGGCGGCGGCGCCGTTCCTGTTGAGCGCCCGCGCCGGGCGCGCGCTGATTCGCGCGGCGGGGCTCGGCTATGCCATGCCCGGCACCGTGCTGGCGGTGGGGTTGCTCGGCCCCCTGGCGCTGATCGATTCCGGGTTGCTCGAGGCGGGCTTCGCCACCGTCTCGGTGGGGCTCGGGACGGGCGCAGCCCTGGTCATCGCCTACGCTCTGCGCTTCCTGACCGTGACGGTGGGCGCCAGCGAGGCCGGCCTGGCGCGGATCCCGCACACCATATCGGACGCGGCCCGGGTCCTGGGGCGCGGGCGGCTCGCCACGCTCGCCACCGTGCAGATCCCGCTGGCCTGGCCCGCGATGCTGAGCGGCGGGCTGCTGGCGTTCGTCGACATCGCCAAGGAGCTGCCGGTGACGCTGCTCCTGCGCCCTCTCAACGTCGAGACATTGAGCACGTATCTCTACGGCGAGGCGGCGCGCGGCACGTACGAGGATGGCGCCGTCGCCGCAGTTCTCATCGTGATGATCGGTCTCGTGCCGGTCACGCTGCTCCTGAGGATCGACCAGAACGCGGTGTGGCGACGGAGATAGGTCGTCTCCAGCGGACCGGCGGCGCGTGATCGGGGCGACCATCCACGGCTTCATGCTCGCGAGACCGTCCCGGCAACGCGCTGGACGCGGGGCGCATGGCGCGCGGGCAGGCCAGGGTCGAGGCGATGGTCACCTTCGCGACGGCCGCCTCCGCCTCGGTGCGGCGGCCGGTGTCCCAACGACGGCCGTCGCCGGTGCGGCACCCGTTCCGACGCCTCGAACCGTCGCCGCCGTCGGATCAGGACGTCCGCAGCAGCCTGCCCAATCCTTGCCGCACGGTGAGGCAGGGCGGTCCGGTCGTGGCGTTCGAGGAGGGCTGCGGGCGCTCAGCCGGGCGCGGGCCCTGCTCAGCCATGCGGGGGGTGATACCGTCGAGGTCGGAGCGCTGATCAGGGCTGAGGTGGCGGCGCACGCGAGCGGAGCCCGGGACCGACCGACGATTGCTGGACCGCGAGTCTCTCGGAAGGCGCGGCAGATCCAGAGCTTCGCCCCGGCCCTGCACGAGCTGACCACCGATGCGGTGGAGTCCGGTGCGCTGACGGTCGAGACCGGCCGGCTCGACGCGACCTGGGAGTCGTCCTCGACCGGCGCGGATGCCGGCGACGGGCCTGGGGCTGGATCGAGAGCGGTGTCGCCATCAATCCGGAGGCGACGACGCGCCGGGGCTACGGCACGGAGTTGATCCTGGAGGGCGTGGCGCGAGCCTTCGACCGGATCGACGACACGCGTTTCGCGGGGGAGTCGGAGAGCCTCATTTCTCACGAAAAGCGCGTCGGGCCTGATCGACGAGCGGCTTCGTGAGGTAGGAGAGAACGGTTCGGTCGGCAGTTCGGATGAAGGCCTCCACCGGCATGCCGGGCATCAACTTGGCCCCATCCAGCCGATTCAACTCCTCCTTCGTCACGCCCAGGCGAACAAGATAGTAGAAGCTGCCGGTCCGCTTGTCTTCGCTCACGTCCGCGGCGATCCGGACGACCCGGCCGTTCAGTTCCGGCGTTGTGCGCTGGTCGAAGCTCGGGAAGCGAAGTCCGGCGGCTTGGCCGGTCTGCAGCCGATCGATGTCTTGCGGCGCGACCCGAACCTCCGCGACGAGCGAGTCCGCATTCGGCACGATCAGCATGATCTGCTCGCCCGGGGAGATCACGCCGCCACGGGTGTGGACCGCGAGTTCGTGCACGTAGCCGGTCTGCGGCGCGCGGATCTCGATGCGCTGCAGCTGGTCGAAGGCCGTGATCCTCTGCTCGGTCAGCGTCGCGGCCTTCGCGCGGTTCTCGGCCAGTTCTTTGGCGACGTCGCTGCGCAGATTCTGCTCCAGCTGGATGATCTGAAGCTCGGTCTCCGAGACCTTGCCCTTGGTCTGCGCGATGTTCGCGACGAGGACGCCGCGTTCACCCTTCAGGCGGGACATGTCGCGCTGGAGGCTCGTGAGCCGGGTCAGCTGGATGAGGTTCTTCTTCCAGAGATCCTCGACGCCCTCGTATTCCCGCCCGATGATCGCGGTCTCCTGCTCCTTGGCGGCGGCCTGCTCGGCCAGACCTTTGATCTCCTCGTTCAGCTGACCGATCCGCTCGCGAAGCTGCGCCTTCTGGCCCTGGAGCGCGTCCCGTCGGAAGCGGAACAGCTTGCGCTCGCCGTCGACGATCCGGGCCACTTCCGGTCCGGCTCCCTCGAGCTCGGGGGCGATGGCGAGGCTGTCGCGGCCGTCGCGTTCCGCCTCCAGTCGGGCGTTGCGCGCCGCGATCTCCCACAGGCTCTTGGTGACGCTGTCGTAGGTGGCCCGGGCGGTGGTCGCGTCCAGGCGCACCAGCAGGTCGCCCGCCTGGACGCGCGCACCCTCCTGGATCGGCAGTTCGGCGACGACGCCGCCGGTCGGATGCTGGACCTTCTTGATGTTGCTCTCGACGACCAGCGACCCCGTGGCGATGATGGCGCCGGACAACTCGGTCGCCGCCGTCCAGGCTGCCGCGCCCGTGGCGACCACGATCACGGCGGCGACGCCGGCGACGTGCCGCCGCAAGGAGCGCCGCGTCTCGCGGGTCGGATCCGCCCCCGGCCCGATGGGCGTGTGACCCGTCGTCATGCAACCCTCGTGGGCGTCCGTCGCGTCAGGGCATTGAGCTTCGACAGAACGTCGTCGCGCGGACCGTGCAGCTGCACGCGCCCCTCCCCCAGGACCAGGATGCGATCGACCGCCGCCAGGGCACTGGGCCGGTGGGCGATCACCACCACGATGCCGCCGCGGGCGCGCACGCCCTGCACGGCGGCCGACAGGGCGCGGTCGCCGTCGACGTCGAGATTCGAGTTCGGCTCATCGAGGACCACGAGGAAGGGATCGCCGTAGAGCGCCCGCGCGAGCGCGATCCGCTGCCGCTGACCGCCGGAGAGGCCCAGGCCGCCGGAACCGACGCGGGCATCGTAGCCGCCCGGCAGGCGGAGGACGACCTCGTGCACGCCGGCGGCCTGGGCGGCCGCGAGCAGGGCCTCGGGGTTGGGCTCGGGATCGAAGCGCGTGATGTTCTCGGCGATCGTGCCGTCGAACATCTCGATGTCCTGCGGCAGGTAGCCGACCGCGCGCCCGAGGGCATCGGGGTCCCACTGATCGATCAACGCGCCGTCGAGGCGGATCACGCCGCGACTCGGGCGCGCCAGTCCGACGAGGGCACGGGCGAAGGTGGACTTGCCGGAGCCGCTGGCCCCGATCACGCCGAGGGCGCTGCCGGGGGCGAGGGCGACGTTGACGTCGTGGAGCACCAGGGTGTCGGTTCCGGGCGCCGCGATCGACAGGGCCGTCACGCGGACGCTCTCCCGCGGCGCCGGGAGCGGCGTGAGGGCGGCGGGCTCCCGCCGGGGCAGGAACGCGACGAGGCGGCCCCAGGCCTGTCGGGCGCCCGAGAACGACTTCCAGTTGGCGATCGCCAGGTCGACCGGCGCGAGGGCGCGGGCGGACAGGATCGTGGCGGCCAGCATCACGCCGGCCGTCGCCTCCTCGCGCACCACCAGGAAGGCTCCCAGACCGAGGATGCTGGATTGCAGCACCGTGCGCAGCAGGCGTGCCGTCGTGCCGAAGCCGATGGCCAGATCGTTCCCGTACGCCGCGACGTCGAGGTTCCGTCGGGCCCGGACCTGCCAGAGTTCCGCCATGCGGGACCGCATCCCGAGGGCCGAGAGCAGCGGTGCCGTCCGGTGCGCCATGTCGGTGAAGGACCGGCGCTCACCGGCCGTCCGGACGGCTTCCTGAGTGGAGGCGGACGAGGCCCAATCCGTGAGGACCGTCAGCACGCACAGGAACAGGGCGCCCCCGGCCACCGCCGCGCCGAGCCAGGGATGGAACAGGAAGCAGACCGCGACGTAGAGCGGCACCCAGGGCAGGTCGAAGAAGGCGCTGACCGCCATGCTCGACACGAAGCCGCGGACGGTATCGAGATCGCGCAGGGCCTGGGGTCCGTCGTCGCCGCGCGGCATCTCGGCGCCGCGGGCCAGCAGGGCCCGGAAGATCCGCGGCCCCAGGCGCTCGTCGACGAGGCGACCGAAGCGCGCCAGAATGCGGGCCCGGAAGATCTCGAAGATGCTCTGGATCACGAGCAGCATCAGCGTGATGCCGGCGAGACCGACGAGCGTCGCGATGCTCCGGCTCGGCAGCACCCGGTCGTAGACCTGCAGCATGAAGATCGGGGCCGTGAGCATCAGCAGGTTGATGAAACCGCTGATGATCATCACGGTGATCAGGCACGTGCGTCCGGCCCGAACCGCGGACCAGAACTCCCGGCGCCTCGCGACACGCAACACGCGTTCGTCGGTCACAGATCGATCCCTCGGCTTTGCAGGTCAGCGAAGCGGTTCAGGCCGACGCGACGCGGGCCGCAGCGTCGGGACGGCCCCGCCGCGGAAGCGGCGGGGCCGGATCTCACAGGCCGAGCAGATGCAGGCCGCTCGTGGCCGTGTGGGGAGTCGGGTCCGCGTGCTGAACCTCGGCGTGGCCGCCGAGATCGATCGTGGCGATGCCGAGATCGACGCTGACGCCCTGAGCGGCACCCGCCCCGGCCGGCGCGGCGGATGTCGCCGACACCGCGTCCACGAGGTGGCCGACGAGGGAATCGGCGCCGCCGCCGGTCTGCGGCAGGTGAATGCTGTCGCTGCCGAGCAGGTTCGCCGTGGCCAAACTCGGCTGATCGGCACTCACCGCGATCGCGCTCACCTCGACGGCGTGCGCCGGATCGGCGGAGGGCGTGAGCACGGCGACGTCCGCGACCGGGGTCGCGGTGGTCGGCCCCGCCGACGCGTCGATCAATGGGTGGGTCCCGGCTCCCGCCTCACCCGATGGGCCGCCGGTGAGTTCGCCGAGCAGGCTGCCGACGGCGCCGCCCGCCGCACCGGCATCGCCCCCGCCCAGGACCGTGGTGACGGCCGCGACGACGCCGTCGACCGGAGTGCCGGTCTGGTGACCGTCCCCGCCGGCCGCAGGAAGGATCCCCGCGACCGAACCCAGCACGCTGCCAGCCGCACCGGTCACGGATCCGACGTCGCTCGCCACCTGCGCCACCGCGGGTGCCCCGTCGCCGGCCAGCACCGCGCCCGGCAGGTTGACGACATCGGTCACGAGATTGCTCGACTCGCCGAGTTCTCCCAAGCCGACCGCGGTTCCGAGGTTGATCACGGCGTGGAGCGGGTCGTTCAGGGCCGGCACAGCGTGGCCGACCTGTTCCACGCCGGCATGGACGCCGTCGATCAGCGTATTGGCGACATCCCCGACCGGCTGCAGCGGCGCGTTCGTCCCGAGGAGCGCGCCGGTCACGCCGGAGCCCGTGCCGCCGTTCAGGCCGCCCAGCAGACCGTCGACGGCACCGGTACCCTGGCCACCCGTGAGGCCGCCGAGCGCGGAGGTGACCGGTGCCAGGAGGCCACCGCCCGGCAGGCCGGCTCCGAGACCGCCGCCGGCCGTGTCGAGGAGACCGGTCGCCGAGCCGACAACGCCGCCCAGCGCGTCCGCCACGGGCCCGAGATCGTCGGCGACCTGAGCCACGCCGCCAGGCCCGTTTCCGGTCAGGATCGCGCCGGGCAGGTTGATGGTGTCGGTGAGCAGATTGTGGGTGTCGCCGAGTTCACCCAATCCGACCGTGTTGCCCAGCGCGATCACCGCATGGAGCGGGTCGTTGAGGATCGGAACATCGTGTCCGACCTGCTCCAGCGTCGCGTGAACGGCGTCGATCACGGTGTTGGCGACATTGCCCACCGGCTGCAGCGGTGCGTTCGACCCGAGCAGAGCCCCGGTTCCGTCCAGAGCGCCGCCGGTCACGCCGCCGAGCAGGCCGTCGACCGCGGCGGTGACGGGGGCGAGGAGACTCCCCGTGCCCGGCGCTCCCGCACCACCCAGGTCGCCGACGATGCCGGTGACGCCGCCGAGCAGGCCGCCGGCAGCGCCGGCCACCGCGCCGACATCGCCGAGGATAGGGGACAGCGCCCCGAGTCCCTGACCGCCCAGGAGGGCACCGGGCAGGGCCGCGGCGTCGGTCAGCAGGTTTCCGGCCTCGCCCAGATGGCCGAGGCCGAGGGTCTCGCCGAGATTGGTCAGGCCGTGGACGGCCCCGTTCAGCAGCGGGATCTCGTGCCCGAGGTTCTCGAGGGTCATGTGGACGTCGAGGACGGCGGTGTTCGCGAGGTTCGTGACCGGGGCAAGAAGGCCGCCCGGCGCGAGCAGGCCACCGGCGGTCGCGGTGCCCGTGACGGCGGTGATCAGCGTGTCGGTCGCTCCGAGAACGGGACCGAGATCCGTAAGGACCGGACTGGCCGAGGCGAGGCCGCCGCCACTCAGAATCGACCCCGGCACGGCGAGCGTGTCCGTCAGGAGATTGCCTGCCGCGCCGATGTGACCGAGGCCGACCGTCTCGCCGAGGCCGGTGAGGGCGTGAATCGGCGCGTTGAGCACCGGGATCTGGTGGCCGGCATCCTCGAGCGTCGTGTGCAGGTCGAGGACGGCTTGGTTTAGGATCCCCGTCACCGGCGCCAGCGTGCCGCCGGAGCCGACGAGGCCGTTGCCGGCCACGGGCAGTGCCGTGACGGTATTCAGCAAGGTTCCGGCAGCCTCGGCGGCCTGGCCGGCATCGCTCAGCACCGGAACGACGGCGCCGCTCTCGGTCGGGTTGGCGACGGCGCCGGACAGATCCGTGATCAGGTTGCCGCGCTCGCCGATATGACCGAGCCCGATCGTCTCGCCGAGATGGGTCAGCCCGTGGAGCGGACCGTTCAACGCTGCGATCTGATGACCCGTGTCCTCGAGTTGGGCATGCGTGTCGAGGACGATCCGGTTGGCGGTGTCCGTCAGCGCGTCGGGGAGCAGCGACCCACCCTCGTCCGCGGCGCCGACATCGACGGCACTCTCGACGAGGGAGGCAATCGGGCCGAGGCTCGTCAGCTGCCCGGTCGAGAGTGCGGTGGAGGACAACAGTGCGCTCGACCCGACGAGCCATTCGAGCGAGCGTGACGACGGGTTGAGCGCGGCGAGCGAGGACGACGTCATGAGCACCTCCGGTTTTGATTCGTAACCGGCAGTACAATTTTGGGTTGCAAAAGCGCGCGTCCGTAGTGATTACCGAGCCGGGGACCTCCCGTTGCTGCGCGCTGGCTTTCGGAAGGCCGACGGACGGAGCCGGCCGACCCTCTCGACTTTCGGCCCGAGCCCGAGACTGTCCGCCTCCTCAACGAAGCCTTTGACTCCTGCGAGCCGTCTCCGAAGCGATCTGATACTGGAGAAAGGCCGGGTCATATGCGCGCTCGGTTCAACCGGGCAGGACGCCTGTCGCCCTGAGGTCCGAGCCGGCGCCTCATCCAACGCAGAGTATCGCCGCACGGAACCCGCGCGCCGTCGCTCCGCGCGCAGCGACAGCGGCACCCCGCGTGCCGTGCCGTCCCCGAAATCGTGCGCGCCATCACGGCTGGAACCGGCCCACGGTTCCCGTATTACAGCTTATGATTGTACAATTCGGTACGACCGCTCCGGTGCGTGCGGCGACTGTGCAGGTGACCCGTGGGTATCGATCCGAGCAATCTCGCCCAGACAGCGACCCTCACGTACAGCGAGGACTTCGACAGGCTGACGCTCTGGGACGGCACCGTGGGTCTCGACACGTCCGGCGGTCCGCAATGGAGCATCCACGTCACGTCGACCGGAACGCTCCCCTTCAATCAAGAGCAGCAATGGTATGTCCGCGCCGATCAGCCCGCCGGCAGCGCGCTCGCGAGCCCGTTCAGCGTTCACGACGGCATCCTCAGCATCACCGCCGCGCCGTCCGACCCGTCTCGACTCCAGGAGTTGGGGGGGCAGCCCTACACCTCGGGGATGATCAATACCTCCCACAGTTTCAGCCAGACCTACGGCTACTTCGAGATGCGGGCCGAGCTACCCGCCGGTCAGGGCTTCTGGCCCGCCTTCTGGTTGCTCCCGGAGGACGGTTCCTGGCCGCCCGAGATCGACGTGATGGAGATGCTCGGCCACGATCCCGGCACGCTCTACACCACGGTGCACGGCCTGGCGCCCGGCCAGACCCCCGGCAACCACACCGTGAGCCAGGGTATCTCCGCCGTCGCCGACATGAGCGGCGGCTACCACACGTACGGCGTCGATTGGCAGCCGGACACGCTGACCTTCTACTTCGACGGACAGGAGATCTACCGGACACCGACGCCGGCCGGTCTGGACAAGCCCATGTACATGATCGCGAACCTGGCCGTCGGCGGCTCGTGGCCGGGCGACGCCGACGCGACGACGCCGTTTCCCGCGCAGATGAACATCGACTACATGCGCGCCTATCAGGCTAATCCGGGCGCCCCCGCGGCGCTGGAGCCGGTGTTCCACTTCTATGACGCGGCCACCGGGCAGCATTTCTACACGGCGAGCGCGGCAGAACGCGCGCATCTGGAGAGCACCCAGTCGGGTTATGCCTATCAGGGCGTCGGCTGGGACGCCCCGGTGTCGTCGTCGGCCACCGACGACGTCTTTCGATTCACCAACCCGACGACCGGCGACCACTTCTACACGACCAGCACCGCGGAGCGCGACGGGCTTCTCTCGGACGGCTCCGGCTACCACTATGACGGCGTTGCGTTCGACGCCTACGCGAGTTCGGCTGCCGCCGGACCGGGCGCGTTGAACATCGAGCGGTTCGTCAACACCGAGAGCGGGCGCCACTATTACGCTTCCAGCGCCGACGAGATCAGCTACATCGAGCAAGGTCACGCCGGAAGCGGCTGGATCGATGAGGGCCATGCCTTCACGCTGCATGCTCCGACGACGAGCATGTTCGGCATGTGACGATCGATCCCCGACGCTCGACGGGTTCAGAACGCAGGCTCGGACAACGCGGGATCGCGTTCGGGGCGCGAATCGCGCTCGGCCTCGTCAGCCAGGGGTTCCCATCACCGCGGCGCATCGGTCACGGTGGCGCCGGAAGCCGCAACGGCGCCGGTTCTCGGGACGAGAGCCGCCCGGGGGATGGCCGCTCTCGGAGATTGCAAAAGGCCTCCGGAGCGGGTGGTATGGGCGCGAGGCCGAGCCGCGCCACGTGATGCGGCGAGACGGCCGACGCGGCTGGCACCACGCCCGGACAGCGCCTCGTGCGCCCGCGTAGACCGCCGCGCAGGATCCCGCGTGAACCCGGACGAGAGCCACGACGAGGATGAGGGCGACGATTGGCGCTCCGTCAGCACGCGCCGCCCCGACCCGAGAAGCCTCAGCCTCGCCCAGAGCCGCGCGCGCGAACCCGGGCGCGGTCGAACCGCAGATGATCCTGCCCAAATCCCGGCTGTGGGATGGAAGGACGTCCTCTTCAGGGTCGTGTACTCGTTCCCGCGCGATCGCGTGCTCGCCACGGCCGGTGGCATCGCCTTCTTCGCGCTGTTGGCGACTTTCCCGGCCCTCGCGACCGTCGTGTCGGTCTACAGTCTGTTTGCCGACCCGCACGCCATCAGCCAGCACGTGAGCCTCCTCGCGGACGTGCTGCCGAGCGGCGTCCTCGACCTCCTGTCCGACCAGCTGATACGCGTTGCCCAGCAGAGCACCGGTGCGCTCAGCACAGCCTCGCTGGTGAGCGTCTTGATCGCCTTCTGGAGCGCGAATTCGGGGGTGAGCGCCCTCTTCGACGCGCTCAACGTGATCTACCGGGAGCGCGAGAAGCGTTCGCTGACGCGCTTCTACGCCACCACCTTCCTGTTCACGCTCAGCGGCATCCTGTTCGCCCTGACAGCCACCAGCTTGGTCGTCGTCCTTCCGATCGCGCTCAACCAGCTCGGTCTGGGCGCCCTGACGGACGCTCTGCTGCGTCTGGTGCGCTGGCCGGGACTGCTCATCCTCGTGAGCCTGGGCCTGGCCGTGACGTATCGGTACGGACCCAGTCGGCGCGACGCCAAGTGGCGTTGGGTGAGTTGGGGCGGCGCCGCCGCGGCCGTCTCCTGGGTCTGCGCCTCGGTCTCGTTCTCGTGGTACGTGGCCAGCTTCGACAGCTACAACAGGATCTACGGCTCGCTCGGCGCGGGCATCGGATTCATGACGTGGATCTGGTTCTCGGTCGTGATCGTGCTTCTCGGGGCCAAGTTGAACGCCGAGATCGAACGTCAGACCGCGCGCGACAGCACGACCGGGCCGCCGAAGCCGCTCGGGTCCCGCGAGGCCCATGCGGCCGATACCGTTGGCCCGCCAGAGGGCTGAACGCGGGTCGGTGAGGCAACGGGATCGCGGCCTGGACGCGAAGCCGCTGCGCCGGCCGGCCGAGAGCGGAACGGCCGCTCCCGTTCTCGCTGCTCAGGACAGAGACGGGAGCGGGCCGGTGAGGTCGGGCCGCTCCTCGATCGTCCAGACGGCGTCGAGGATACGGCGAACCGCGCGCGTGCCGAGACGCTCACCGGCATCCATGCGAACCTCGCGCTCGACGGCGTCCCGGGTCATCGGCCGTGCCACGAAGCCCGGGCCATCGTCGGCCTGACGGACGATCTCGCGCCCGTCCGCCAGTGCGGCGGTCACGCGGTTCGGCACCGTTCCGGCTGCGTGGTCGTCAGGGCGGCCTCCTCGGCCGCGGTGACCCGGTCGATGAGCGCCAGCGGGGATGGGTCGCGGAGTCGGTCCTGGGCGTAGCTGGCGCTGGGAATGGCGACGTCGAGCATCGCCCGCGCGGATAAAGGGCTGGCCGTGGTCGGCCGTGTCCCTTGTCGTGGGGCGCCACTTCTCGTGAAGCGGCCGGCGGTGACGTAGCCGCGATGCATCGCTGCCGGGTCGGACAGATCCCGACACGGCTTACGCGATCTCGGCCCGTCGAGCGGGGAGCCCGCCTCCTCGCGTCGGCGAGCCCCCTCACCCCGTCCTCGCGCGAATGATCGTCGGGCCGAGCACCGGCGACCGCCGCTCCTAATCCCGGCACGCACATGCAGGCGCCGCATGCCTGGCGTGAGGAATGTGGCATACCAAGACGGCGTGTGCAGTGCGATATCGCCCTCACGCACTGCACAACAGGACGCCGATGACCCTCTTCACCGCTCTCGCGCTTCTCCCCTTCGCCGCCATCGCCAACTTCGCGCTCGTGGTGGCGCTGGCCAATCAGTTCGACGACGACCGGCCGGCCGCGGGCTTCCCCGGCGCGGTCCCGACCCTCGCCTGAGCTGTGCCCAGCCCGCCTCACGCGGGTGAGATCTAGCCTCCCCCGGAACCTGGTCCGGGCGTCAAGGAGCCTCCGGGACTTCCCGGAGTTGCTCCTGTCAGTGGTCCACCTCCGACGCGCGCTCGCGAGCCGTGGCGGCCGGGTCAGAATTTGCGAGGCGTCGAGCCGCCCTGAGCCGCATCGGCACGATCGTCGCTGTCGGGGTGCCTCCGGTCCCGGGCGCCCTCACGGCCCTCGGCCAGGGTCGGAACGGCGAGGCCTTCCGGCACGCCGGACGCAGGTGCGCCACCGCGTCCAGAGTCTCGTCACCGGAATGGGGCTGAAGTCGGCTCTCGGATTGAGCGAGAGCGCTTCTCGCGTGCGGCAATCGACGACCGTCGGGATCCGGAGCGGACGCCCGTCGAACGGGCGGACCTGAAGTCCATCACCCAGACCACGTCGGGGCCGCCGGATCTCCGGCAGACCGCGTCCGCCATCGCACCGCTCCCCGCCTGCCGCAGGGCGGAAGCGATCGGCTGCCTCGCGAGGTGGTCGGGCGGCACGGCATCCATCCCCATCGGGATCTGGGATCACCCGAAAATTCGCCCTCAACGCGGACCGGTCTGCCGGGTCAGGGCCAGGAGCGGTTCCCGACGCGGACCCAGGCCGCGTCTTCAGCGCGACGCGGTGGTCTTCGCGGCCTGCAGCTCGGAGCCCGCGTCCGAGGCGTAGGCGTTGATGATCCCCGCCAGCAGACCGGGAAAGCGTGCCTCCACCTCGAGCCAGCGGGAATGGTTGCGCACCTCGACGCCGTGGCGTTCGCTGCGGATCAAACCGGCCTCGCGCAGCACCTTGAAGTGGTTGGACAACGAGGATTTCGGGATGACCCGGTCCCCGACCGCCGAGACGGCCGAGCAGGCCTCGACACAGCCCGCCTGCATGATCTTGGCGAAGATGGCTGCCCGGCTCGGGTCGGCGAGCGCGTGCAGGATCGCCTCCGGACGCACGTCCTCGATAGCGGGGTGAAACAGCGGTCTCATATTTCGTCCCTATGGGGTCTTGAACGACGCTCCGTTAGTTCCGAAGTTCCGAACTATGGGTCGATGGCTGCCATACCGGAGCCGGCCCATATCGGAGATAGCACACATGTCGAAGCTTGCGGGCAAGGTCGCCGTGGTGACCGGGGCATCCAAGGGCATCGGTGCGGGGATCGCCAAGGCGCTGGCACAGGATGGCGCCGCTGTGGTGGTGAACTACGCGTCCAGCAAGTCCGGGGCCGACGCCGTCGTGGCGGCGATCACCTCGGCCGGCGGCAGGGCCATCGCGGTCCAGGGGGACGTCTCCAGAGCGTCCGAGGCGCAGGGGGTGATCGAGGCGGCGGTGCGGGAATTCGGGCGGCTCGACGTGCTCGTCAACAATTCCGGCATCTACGAGTTCGCGGCGATCGAGGAGGTCACCGAGGAACACTATCGCCGCCAGTTCGACGTCAACGTGCTCGGCATCCTGCTGGCGACGCGGGCGGCCGCGAAGCATCTCGGCGCGGGCGCGAGCATCGTGAACATCTCCTCGGCGATCACGCACGTGCACACGCCGACGGCGGCGGTGTACGCGGGCACCAAGGGCGCGGTGAACGCCATATCGGGGGTGCTCGCCAACGAGCTGGCCCCGCGCAAGATACGCGTGAACGTCGTCAGCCCGGGCTTCGTGGTCACTGAGGGCACGCACACAGCGGGCGTCGTCGGCTCCGAGATGGAAACCGGTCTCGTCGCGCAGACGCCGCTCGGCCGTGCCGGTCAGCCGGACGACATCGCCACGGTCGTGGCCTTCCTCGCGTCCGACGACGCGCGCTGGCTCACCGGCGAGAACATCACCGCCAGCGGCGGCATCCGCTGATACACGACGACGACACCTGCGCGCAGGGTCCAGGCAGACTGCGCGCAGGGGCGGAGGCAGGGCGGCGATGAGCGGGCCGGTGCCGAGGACGGCCCTCAGCCGCACCGTGCCGCGGACGGATCTACGGCGTCGGAAGTCGATCGCGGCCGACAGCAGGACCGTCCGCGGCGGGCCCTGGCCCAGGACGTCCTTGCCGGTCGGCGCCCAGTGGGGTTGCCCGACACGTTGACGACGTTCGCCGGCAGGGTCAGCGCCCGGTCCCGGAACGTGGGAGCGCAGCGCAGACCGACATCGCGGGTCGCCCCGTCCGGGATCTTCTGGCTCTTGGCGCGGTCGTGGTATTGCGCCGACGTGTCGGTCACCCGGCCGGTGAGCGTCAGGCCTGGAACGCGGCCCGGCGGCAGGTCGTACCCGCCGTAGAGGTTGAGCGGCAAGGACGCTGGGCCCGCACCGGCAGGCCGTCGAGCAAACTGACCCCGACCGGGACACGGATGCCCGCCACCGGGGAGACGAGAACCCGCTGAGGGCCGGCCGCAATCCCGTCTCTCAAACGGGCCGAGCACTCTGGAGACGGACCATGGCGACGCCAGCTTCAAGCCAGCCCCCGGTCGGACCGGACCGCGTCCTGGCCGAGGCGCCGTACCGGATCGGTACGGTGACCCTCGTCGTGCGCGACCTCGGCGCGCTCACGCGGTTCTACCGGGACATCCTGGGGCTCCGCATCCTCTCGGAAGCCGACGGTGCCGTGCAGCTCGGGACGGGCGACGCCACGCTCCTCGTCCTTCGGCACGACCCGGATGCGCGGCCACGGGCGCCACGTGAGGCCGGCCTGTTCCACACGGCGTTCCTGCTCCCCGGCCGGGGCGACCTCGGAGCTTGGCTCCTGCACGCGGAGAAACACGGCATCGCGCTCACCGGCGGCGCCGACCACCTCGTGAGCGAGGCCGTGTACCTCGACGATCCGGAAGGCAACGGCGTGGAGATCTACGTCGACCGCCCCGCCTCCGCGTGGCAGCGCGCCTCGGACGGTACGGTCGTGATGCGCAACGAACGGCTCGATCAGGCCGGGCTCGTCGCGGCCGCGACACGTCCCTGGTCGGAGATGCCGGCCGCTGCCTGCGTCGGGCACGTCCATCTCCAGGTGGGCGCGCTCGAAGCTGCGGAGCGCTTCTACGCGAAGCTGCTCGGTTTCGACGTGATGTGCCGCTATCCCGGTGCCCTGTTCCTCGGCTCCGGCGGCTATCACCACCAGCTCGCCGGCAACGTCTGGAACAGCCGAGGTGCGGCCGTCCGATCCGAGGGGCTGACGGGCCTCGCCGAGGTGGCCCTGCTGGTCGATGGACCGACCCTGGCATCGGCAAGAGACCGGCTGCGCGAGGCCGCCGGGGTGCTTGGCGGAGCCGGCGGCACGCTCGTCGTCCGCGATCCTTGGGGCATCCCCGTGCGGCTCGTGCCCGCGGATTGACGGCGCCGCTGGCGCGATCGGACGGATACCTGCGGCGCGCGATCTGAACAATATTTGCCGCCTGAGGATCGCCAAAGGATGAAGCCCAATAGTCTAGCGATCTGCGCCTCTGCCCTCTTCGCAGGAACCTTCCTGATCGTGACTGACTGGTCGAAGATCGCCGCTGTTCATCCCGTCGAGACGCCCGAGTCCTCCGTCTCGTCGACGTCGAAGCCGCCGTCGCGTTGAGGCACGGTCCCGCGCCGGACATGCAACGCGCGAGAGGCTTGCGCCACGACCGTTCGGCTCGAAGGCGCGATGCTGGATCGGCATGCCGAGATGTAGCGGCGGGAGGAGCGCGGGGCCGGCTCGGGCAACAGTCGGAGATATGAGGACCGGCGCGTCCGGCCCCGGAGAGCGATCACCTCGGATCTCCCGCCGGACGCCGGCACCGCGGTCAACCTTCAGAAGGCGCTGGGCCTACTGCCGACATCGCCGGCGGTGCCGACGTCGCGGGCCGTGATCCACGCCCACCGCGGATCGGGCCGATCCGCGGTGGACCGCCTGTCCGTCATCGAACCCGGAGATCGCCATGCGCCGGCCGGCACGCGAGATCGCCGGCCGCTCCCTCGATCCTGTGATCCACCTTTCCATATATCTCAGTATAACATGAATATATTCGAGTCATTGCGTCGGCGACGATCGACGAGAGCGCACAATATATGTCGTTAACTCAAAATTTGCGGTCGGCTTATAGATGTTTATAGAGATCGTGACTCTGAGCTGCGTGGCTTTCTGCTCCCTTTGACGGGAGACGATGACCAAGGCAGTCCAGCGGGTGTCCCGGTCTCGGCAAGGTTCGCGCGGATCGGCACCGGAGACATCCGCTCGCTGCAGTCCGCGCGCTCCGCTCTGTCCGTGCATTTCGCGTGCGAGGGTCCGATCGTCCCATGACTGCCCTGGATCCCGCGGAGATCTTCCGCGCCGAGGCCGCCGAGCTGCTCGCCTGCCTGGAGACGACCCTGCTCGACCTCGGCGACCGGCCCGAGGACCGGACCCTGATCGACACCGCCTTCCGCGCCCTGCACACCATCAAGGGCTCGGGCGCCATGTTCGGCTTCGAGCAGGTCGCCGCCTTCACCCACGACTTCGA
>NZ_JBQEPK010000046.1:0-39723 GCF_052045615.1 Methylobacterium sp. 22177
GCAGCGCGTCGGCGTGTGCCGGGACTTCGCGCATCTGGCGATCACCCTGTGCCGGTGCATGAACATCCCGGCGCGCTACGCCACCGGCTACCTCGGCGATATCGGCGTCCCGAAGGACCCGGCGCCGATGGACTTCTCGGCGTGGTTCGAGGTCTTCCTCGAGGGGCCCGAGGGACCGCGCTGGTACACGTTCGACGCCCGCCACAACCGGCCCCGCATCGGCCGCATCGTCATGGCCCGCGGGCGCGACGCCACCGACTGCGCCATCTCGACGAACTTCGGTTACGCCCACCTCGCGCGCTTCGACGTCCACACGGACGAGATCCCCTGAGCCGAACACGCCTTCGTGATGAGGCGCACCGCACGGCCAAGCTGGCCTGCGTATTCCGCCGGAGAGCGAATTCTTGGCGGGTGTATGGAACTGCCTGCCTATGCTCACGCTTGTAATGGCAAAGGTTATTGCACAGGTAGGCCACTCATGAAGACCACGGTCACCGCACTCGCCGCGCTCCTCGGCGTGTCTGTTCTTGCCGCCACGCCCGTTCTCGCCGCCTCGTCGTACGATCCCTTCGGCACGGACAATGCCGATGAGTACTACTCCGATCAGGGACAGTACGGTTACCAGGGCACTTACGCCCCGGGCTACGGCCAGGGCGTGCAGGCCGCGCCGCAGGCGCAGGTCCAGCCGATCCCCCGTGAGATCGTGGCGTTCAACGGACCCTACGCGCCCGGCACGATCGTGGTCTCCACCGCCGAGCGGCGCCTGTACTACGTGCTCGGCAACGGCGAGGCGATCCGCTACGGCGTCGGCGTCGGCCGTCCGGGCTTCAGCTGGAGCGGCACCAACAAGATCACCGCCAAGCGCGAGTGGCCGTCGTGGACGCCCCCGAAGGCCATGATTGCCCGTCGTCCCGACCTGCCGCGCTACATGGCGGGCGGCATCGAGAACCCCCTCGGCGCCCGGGCCATGTATATCGGCAGCACTGAGTACCGCATTCACGGCTCCAACGAGCCGGACACGATCGGTCAGGCGGTGTCGTCGGGCTGCATCCGGATGACGAACGAGGACGTCACCGACCTGTACGACCGCGTGAAGGTCGGCGCCAAGGTCGTCGTCCTGAACTGAGGACGCGGCGCGGGAATACTCGCGCCAAGGTCCGCCTGCGCCGCACGGGCCGCGTCATCCGAAAGGGGGGCGCGGCCCGTCGCCGTCGAGACCGCGTGCAATCAGGGAACGACGTGGCCGACGGCCGTCTGCGGCGGGCTGAACGAGGCGATCGGCAGGTCGCAGAAGCAGCGCACGCCGAGGGGACGCGGCCCCGGCAGCGGGCACGAGAACGGCTTCGGGCCCGTGATCCCCTGCTGGACCGCGTCGCAATTGTAGCCGACGGGGGCGCGCTGCGCCCGGCGCGGGACCGGGCGGTATCCGCCGTCGTAGCCCGGATCGTCGTAGTACTGGGCCCAGGCCGCGCCGCTCGGAACGACGGCGGCGAGCGCCAGGGCGGCGACCGCCAGGCGGAGAGGTCCACGCAGGCCGGATCGGCCGGAAACAGTGAGGCGCATCCCTGAACCCTTCAGTCGGCGCGGACCCAACGCGTCCGCCCGGCGGCTCTCGGCGGCAATACCGGCGAAAACGAGACGGCCCGCCCCCCTGATACGGGAGCGGGCCGCGGCTCGTTTCGTCGATGTCTGCCTCAGTGCGAGGCGCGCTCGGCGGCGTCCTGGGCGTTCTGAGCCGTCTGCTTGGCGGCGTCCTGGCCCTGCTCCATGGCCTTGCGTGCCTCGTCGGCGCCCTGCTGCATCGCCGACTTGGCGCGTTCGGCGCCCTGCTGCATCGCGCTCTGCGCGAGGCCGCTGAACTCTTTCGCCTGCGCCTGGATGGCGGCGAACTGGCTGCGGACGAACTCGGCCTGATGCTGCATCGCCTCCTGCATGTCCCTGGAGCGGACCAGCTTCTGGGCGAGGTCGAAAGCCGCGTTCACGTTCTGCTCGGCATATTCGAAGCCGCGGGAGGAGGCGTCCAGCGCGTTCGAGCGGGCCAGTTCGGCCGAACCCTGCACCGTGTCGGCGGTGCGGCGGGCGGCGCCGATGAAGCTGTCGAACGCCTTGCGGGCCTGCTCGACGCTCTTCTCGGCGAAGTCGCGCATCTCGGCCGGAACTTCGTAGTTCGGGGGGTTGCTCATACGTCGTCTCCTCTCTTCATTGGCCTGTGGATGGCGCTTTGTGCGGTGCACAATAACTGATTCGCCGCCATATGCCACCCGCGCTCACGGCGTTAAGGTTGACATAACGTAAACGTGTGACGGTTGCGCCGAGAGTCCAGCGTCGCGGCGCGAGGGAGTTTACAATAGGGCTACGGTCGCGGGCGTTTCTCGGGCAAAGCGGGACCGCGGAGCGTCTGGATCGCGTTGGGGTTCGAGGTCGCGGGCTTTGGAGACGACAGTGACACCGACGGCCGCTGCAGTCCCGGCCGGGCTGGCGAATGCCTTCGCGACCTGGGAGCGGCTGCCCGCCCTGGCGGCCGCGCTGGCCGCGCGCGACGCCGTGCATCTCGTGATCGATTCGACGGACGCGCGGATCCTGTCCGCGTCCGAAGCGGCGGCCGGTCTCGCCGAGTCGCTGGCCGGCCCCGCCCTCGCCGGTCTGAACCGGCAGATCGCGGCGGCGGTGGCGGGCGACGCCGCGCCCCGCCTCGCGCGCCTGCGCCTCGATGCCCGCCGGATCGCGCCGCCTGTTCTGTGCTGGCTGGCGCGGGGCGCGCAGGCCGACGGCCGGCCCGCGATCCTCGTCGTCCCGACCGCGCCGGTGTCGGCGGGCCGCGCCCGTCCCGCCCGCCCGGTCGAGGCTCCGGTCGAACCGCGCGCCGCGCCTTCTGGGGCGAAGGGCGCGCCACCCCTTCAGCCGCAATCGCCCTCAACGGTGCCGCTGCGGCGCGACGACCGCTTCCTGTGGCGCCTCGATGCCGCGGGTGTCTTGACCACGCTCACCGGCCCGGAGGCCCTGTCCGGGCTGGTCGGGCAGCGCTGGCAGGATCTGGCCGCGAGCGGGCGACTCTCCGGCGCCGACGCCGTGCTGGCGGCCCTGCGCGACCGGCGCACCTTCCGCGGCGAACCGGCGGTACTCGATGCCGGCACCGGAGCGTTCCGGGTCGATCTGTCGGGCGCCCCGCTGGGGCGGGGCGACGCGGCCTTCTCGGGCTTCGGCGGCTTCGGTCTGATCCGGAGCGTCCCGGCCGCGCCTCCGGAGCCGACCCCCGAGGCAGTACGGGAGCCGACGCCGATTGCGACACCGGAGCCCGCAGCCTGTGAGGATGCGGGGGCCGCGATAGTCCCGGCCGAGCCCGGCGAGGTCGCTATCCCTGTCGGGGTGGACGCGGACCCCGTCGCCGCGCCGCTGTCGAACGACGAGCACGCCGCGTTCCGCGAGATCGCCCGGGCGCTGGGGGCCCGCTACGCCGGCGACGAGGCCGAATCCGGTTCGCCCAGGACCGAGAGCGGTTCGGTGATGCCGTTCCCCGCTCCACAGGCCGGTCCGGCGGAGACCCGCGCCGTCTCGGACGATGTCGGCGCGGACCCGGACACGGCGGAGATCGCACCGGTCGACGACGCGGCACCGGCGCCCGCGACCGATCTCCTCGGCGGATTGCCGCTGCCGGTGCTGGTCCATCGAAACGGCACGATCGTCGCGGCGAACGGCGCCTTCCTGGACCTGACCGGCTATCCTGATCTGCCGAGCCTCGCGCGCGTCGGGTTCTCGGGATTGCTGCCCGGTCTTCCCGCGGCGGAAGCACCCGAGCCGTCCGCACGCCGCACGACCGTCACGACGGCCGACGGCGGCGCCCGCCCCGTGGAACTGCTGGGGGGCGCCCTGCCCTGGGCGGGCGCGACCGCCACGTGCCTGGTCGCGCGCCCCGTCGAGGAGGCCGACGTCGCGGACGCGCTCAGGGCCGAGCGCCTCGCCCGCGCCGCCCAGACCGAGCGGACGGCCAGCGCCGAGGCGACCCTCGACGCGCTGGAAACGGGCGTCGTCACGGTCGACGCGGCCGGGCGCATCGTCGCGCTGAACCGCGCCGCGGCCGACCTGTTCGGCTGCGAGCCGCGCGAGATCGTCGGCAGCACTTTTGTCACGCTGTTCGACGGGGACAGCGTCCTGACGGTCGCCGATGCCCTTCGCGGCGCGGCGCCCGGGCGGCGCGTCGTGCGCCTCGCCGGGGCGCCCGTGTCGCTGACCGTAGCGGCGGCGCAGGGCCGACGGGTGGTCCAGATCGCGCGGGCCGGGGGCGAGGCGGCGGAGCGGGCCGCCGAGGGCGGCCCGGATCCCGCGCCGGCTCGCGCCGACGCCCTCGGCCGGCTCGAGGGCGCCGTCCGCCAACCGCTGACCGGGATCATCGACCTCGCCGCCGCGATGCTGAAGGAGCCGTTCGGCCCCCTCGGGGACGCGCGCTACAGGGGCTGCCTCGCCGAGATCAAGGCCTCGGGCGAGGCGATGCGGGAGCGCGTCGGGAAGCTCCTGGACCTCGCCGCCGTCGAGGCCGGGTCGCTCCACCTGGAACCGCGCGCCCTCGATCTCAACGACGTGGTGGCGAGCTGCGTCGCCCGGCTCCAGGGCGAGGCGGCCCGGGGCCGCATCGTCATGCGAACGAGCTTCTCCACCGATATCGGCGACCTGGAGGCCGACGAGCGCTCGGTCAGCCGCGCGGCCAGCTTGGTGATCGAGAACGCGATCCGGCGGTCGACCGCCGGCAGCCAGATCATCGTGTCCACCGGTTCGGCGGAGCGGGCGGGTATCGCCGTGCGGGTGCGGGACACCGGTGCCGGCCACGCCCCGCGGCCGGAGGCTCCGCAGGACGATGTCGAGGACGGGCTGGCGCTGCCGCGGGCGCTGGTGGAGGCCAATGGCGGGCGGCTGGAGCTCTCCGCCCGGCCGGAAGACGGCACGCTCGTGGAGATCATCATGCCCACGCGTCGGGCGGCCAACGGCTAGGGTCGATCGCGACCACGGGCGGTCTCCGGCGGCGGAAACAGAGGGCTGCCGGTGACAGCCGCCTCGTGCGGGCGCGCTTGACAGCGCAGCATCGAAGCCTCAAGCAGCTCTTACATTGTGCCCAATCTATTCACGGGGATTGTGCTGCGCAGGTGCGCGCCAAACTGCGATGATATCGCCATCGTAGATTGTCGGCTACGTTACTTTGGAAGTCCTGGCTGCGCGGCGGCGACCGCGATACGATCGGGCACCAAAACAGGGATGGGACGCCATGGAAGGCAAGGTGATCGAGGTCCAATCCGCGTGGCGCGAGGGTGCACACGTGGACGATGCCAAGTACCGGGAGATGTACGCGGCTTCCGTCGCCGATCCCGACGCGTTCTGGGCCGAGCACGGCAAGCGCATCGACTGGATGAAGCCGTTCTCGACCGTGAAGAACACCAGCTTTGAGCCCGGCAAGGTCTCGATCAAGTGGTTCGAGGACGGCACGACCAACGTCGCCCACAACTGCATCGATCGCCATCTCGAGACCCGGGGCGACCAGACCGCGATCATCTGGGAGGGCGACAACCCCGACGAGGCCAAGCACATCAGCTACCGCGAGCTGCACGCGCAGGTCTGCCGGATGGCCAACGTGCTGCGCAACCGCGGCGTCGGTAAGGGCGACCGCGTCACACTCTACATGCCGATGATTCCGGAGGCCGCCTACGCGATGCTCGCCTGCGCGCGGCTCGGCGCGATCCACGCCATCGTGTTCGGCGGCTTCTCGCCGGACTCCCTCGCCTCGCGCATCCAGGGCTGCGGCTCGAAGGTGGTGATCACCGCCGACGAGGGCCTGCGCGGCGGCCGCAAGGTGCCGCTGAAGGCCAATGTCGACGAGGCGATCAAGCGCCTCGACGCCGACCTGGTCGACCACGTGATCGTCGTGCGCCGCACCGGCGGCAGCGTCGCCATGGAGGCGGGCCGCGACGTCTACTACGACGAGGCCGCCGAGCAGGTGACGGACGAGTGCCCCGCCGTGGCGGTGGAGGCCGAGCACCCGCTCTTCATCCTCTACACCTCGGGCTCGACCGGTCAGCCGAAGGGCGTGGTGCACACCACAGGCGGATACCTCGTCTACGCGTCGATGACGCACGAATACGTCTTCGATTACCGCGAGGGCGACGTTTACTGGTGCACGGCCGATGTCGGCTGGGTCACCGGCCACAGCTACATCGTCTACGGGCCGCTCGCGAACGGCGCCACGACGCTGATGTTCGAGGGCATCCCGACCTACCCGTCGACCTCCCGCTTCTGGGAAGTGGTCGACAAGCACAAGGTCAACATCTTCTACACGGCGCCGACCGCGATCCGCTCTCTGATGGGCGGCGGCGAGGGCCCGGTGAAGAAGACCTCGCGGCAGTCGCTCCGCGTGCTGGGCTCCGTGGGCGAGCCGATCAACCCGGAAGCCTGGGAGTGGTACTACAACGTCGTCGGCGACAGGCGCTGCTCGATCGTCGACACGTGGTGGCAGACCGAGACTGGCGGCATCCTGATCACGCCGCTGCCGGGCGCCACCGCGCTCAAGCCGGGCTCGGCCACACGCCCGTTCTTCGGCGTGAAGCCCCAGATGGTCGACGCCGAGGGCAAGGTGCTGGAAGGGCCGTGCGAGGGCAATCTCTGCATCGCCGATTCCTGGCCGGGCCAGATGCGCACGGTCTACGGCGACCATGAGCGCTTCGAGCAGACCTACTTCTCGACCTATCCGGGCAAGTACTTCACCGGCGACGGCGCCCGGCGGGACGCCGACGGCTACTACTGGATCACCGGCCGAGTGGACGACGTCATCAACGTCTCGGGCCACCGCATGGGCACCGCCGAGGTCGAGTCGTCGCTGGTCGCCCACCCGAAGGTCGCCGAGGCGGCGGTGGTGGGCTACCCGCACAACGTGAAGGGCCAGGGCATCTACGCCTACGTGACCCTCAACGACGGCGAGGAGGGCGACGACGCCCTGCGCAAGGAGCTCGTGACCTGGGTCCGCAAGGACATCGGGCCGATCGCCTCGCCGGACCTGATCCAGTTCGCCCCCGGCCTGCCCAAGACCCGTTCGGGCAAGATCATGCGCCGGATCCTGCGCAAGATCGCCGAGGACGATTTCAGCTCGCTCGGCGACACCTCGACGCTGGCCGAGCCGGCCGTCGTCGACGACCTGATCGAGAACCGGCAGAACCGGGGCTGATCGCATCCGCGCCGCCCCGGCGGCGCGGGTCCGGACCGGGGCGGGTGCCGGGGCGGCGCCCGCCTCCAACAAGAACCACGAATCCCAACGCGCAGAACCGGGGGGCCGCGAGCGTGCCCTCGCGGGAGGAACACCCATGAGCGGCACGACACTGAACACCCGAGGGCGCATGGCGCCCCCGGGAACACGCCCACGCGAGATCGCCGCCGATCCGCAGGTCGAGCGGATCGCCCGAACCCCCGAGTTCCAGCAACTCGTTCACGAGCGCACCCGCTTCGCCTGGATCCTGACGATCCTGATGCTGGTCGTCTATTTCGGCTTCATCGGCTTGATCGCCTTCGACAAGTCGCTCCTGGCCGTGAAGGTCGGCGGCACCGCCTCCCTCGGCCTGTTCGCGGGCGTGTTCGTGATCCTGTTCGCCTTCGCGCTCACGGGGGTCTACGTCGCCCGGGCCAACACGCGCTTCGACGCGCTGAGCGAAGCCCTGAAGCGGAGCGTGGCCCGATGAACCGCCTCCTTCTCGGCCTGACGCTCGCCACGATCGTCGCGAGCGCCGCCTACGCGGCCGGCCCGGATCTCGGTGCCGTCGCGCAATCGGCCACGAACTGGCCGGCCATCCTGATGTTCCTGTTCTTCGTGCTGCTGACGCTCGGCATCACCTACCGGGCCGCCAAGGGCACCAAGTCGGCCGCCGACTTCTACGCGGCGGGCGGCGGCATCTCGGCAGGGACGAACTCCCTGGCGATCGCCGGCGACTACATGTCGGCGGCCTCGTTCCTCGGCATCTCCGGCCTCGTCTACACCTCGGGCTTCGACGGGCTGATCTACTCGACGGGCTTCCTGGTCGGCTGGCCCATCGTGCTGTTCCTGATCGCGGAGCGCCTGCGCAACCTCGGCAAGTTCACCTTCGCCGACGTGGCGAGCTTCCGCCTCGACCAGACCGCGATCCGCATCATCTCGGCGGTGGGCACCCTGGTGGTGGTGGCCTTCTACCTGATCGCCCAGATGGTCGGCGCGGGGAAGTTGATCCAGCTCCTGTTCGGCCTGCCCTACCTCTACGCGGTGATCATCGTCGGCGTCCTGATGATCGTCTACGTCGCCTTCGGCGGCATGAAGGCGACCACCTGGGTGCAGGTGATCAAGGCCTGCCTGCTACTCGGCGGCGCGACCTTCATGGCCGGCGCGGTGCTGCTGAAGTACGGCTTCAACCCGGAAATGCTGTTCGCCAGCGCCGTTCAGGTCCACCCGAAGGGCGACGCCATCATGGCGCCGGGCGGCCTCGTGTCGAACCCGGTCGAGGCGATCTCGCTCGGCGTCGGCCTGATGTTCGGCACCGCCGGCCTGCCGCACATCCTGATGCGGTTCTTCACGGTCTCGGACGCCCAGGCCGCCCGCAAGTCGGTGTTCTACGCCACCGGCCTGATCGGCTACTTCTACATCCTGACCTTCATCATCGGCTTCGGCGGCATCGCGCTGCTGATGTCGGACCCGGTCTACTTCAAGCTCGGTCCGGCCGGCGCGTTCGACAAGCTGAAGGACATGATCGGCGGCACCAACATGGTGGCGGTGAACCTCGCCAACGCGGTGGGCGGCCCGTACTTCCTGGGCTTCATCTCCGCCGTGGCCTTCGCCACGATCCTCGCGGTCGTCGCCGGCCTGACGCTCGCCGGCGCTTCGGCGATCAGTCACGACCTCTACGCCCAGGTGATCGCCCGCGGGCGGACCACCGAGAAGCACGAGGTCAACCTGTCGAAGATCTCGGCCGTGGTGATCGGCATCGTGGCGATCTACCTCGGCTACGTGTTCGAGAACCAGAACGTCGCCTTCATGGTCGGCCTCGCCTTCGCGGTGGCGGCGAGCTGCAATTTCCCGGTGCTCGCCATGTCGATCCTGTGGCGGGGCACCACCACCTGGGGCGCGCTCGCCGGCGGCCTCGTCGGCCTGCTCGCGGCGGTCATCATGGTGGTGCTGTCGAAGGCCGTGTGGGTGACGACGCTGGGCAACCCCGCCCCGCTCTTCCCCTACGACAACCCGGCGCTGTTCTCGATGCCGCTGGCCTTCGCGACGATCTGGGTCGTGTCCCTCTTGGACAAGACCCGGCGCGCGCAGCGCGAGCGGGCCGCCTTCGAGGCCCAGTACGTGCGTTCCGAGACGGGCATCGGGGCCGCCGGCGCGCACGCGCACTGACGGCGATCCGACGGGTCTGACAGGCGGAGGGCGCGGCGCGAGCCGCGCCCTTCGTCGTTCCGGTGACAACTCGGTACGCGCCCATGTTGATGAGGGTCTTCACAATCGCTTTACCGGTTGACCGCCCCACCACGTGCGATAACGCATAGGTGATCTGCGCCTCGCGCAGAACCGCCCGGGAAACGGGCCGGTGAGCGGGCGATCCGTGTCTCGGGCCGCCCATGTGCGTCTGGGAGGACCTGTTTCATGCCTGTGGCAACCGCGATCCCGCGAGCGGGAGACGCTGCGAGGCCGATGACGTCGGCCGAGAAGCGGGTGATCTTCGCATCCTCGCTCGGCACCGTGTTCGAGTGGTACGATTTCTATCTCTACGGGTCGCTGGCGGCGATCATCGGCGCGCAATTCTTCTCGGCCTACCCGCCGGCCACGCGCGACATCTTCGCTCTGCTGGCCTTCGCGGCCGGCTTCATCGTCCGGCCGTTCGGCGCGCTGGTGTTCGGCCGTGTCGGCGATCTCGTCGGCCGCAAGTACACCTTCCTGGTCACGATCCTGATCATGGGTCTGTCGACCTTCATCGTCGGCATCCTGCCCAACGCGGCGACCATCGGCATCGCGGCGCCGATCATCCTGATCGTCCTGCGCCTCGCCCAGGGCCTCGCGCTGGGCGGCGAGTACGGCGGCGCGGCGACCTATGTGGCGGAGCACGCCCCCAATGGCCGGCGCGGCTTCTACACGAGCTGGATCCAGACGACCGCGACGCTGGGCCTGTTCCTGTCGCTCCTGGTGATCCTGGCGACCCGGACCATCACGGGCGAGGCCGCCTTCGCCGAGTGGGGCTGGCGCATCCCGTTCCTGGTCTCGGTGCTGCTCCTCGGCATCTCGGTCTGGATCCGTCTCCAGCTCTCCGAATCCCCGGCCTTCAAGAAGATGAAGGAGGAGGGCAAGACCTCGAAGGCGCCGCTCACGGAGGCCTTCGGCGAGTGGCGGAACGCGAAGTTCGCGATCATCGCCCTGTTCGGACTCGTCGCCGGCCAGGGCGTGGTCTGGTACACGGGCCAGTTCTACGCGCTGTTCTTCCTGCAATCGATCCTGAAGGTCGACGGCTACACGGCCAACCTGCTGATCGCGTGGTCGCTGCTCCTCGGGACCGGCTTCTTCGTCGTGTTCGGCTGGCTGTCTGATAAGATCGGCCGCAAGGTCATCATCCTGGCGGGCTGCGCGATCGCGGCGGCGACGTTCTTCCCGATCTTCAAGGGGATCACCTCCACGGCGAACCCGAAGCTCGAGGCGGCGATCGAGAACGTGAAGGTGACGGTGACGGCCGATCCGGCCGCCTGCGGTACCCTGTTCAACCCGGTCGGAACGCGGGTCTTCACCCAGCCCTGCGACCTCGCCCGCGACTTCCTGTCGAAGTCGTCGGTCCGCTACACGACGGTGCCCGGCGCGGCCGGCCAGCCCACGGCGATCCGCGTCAACGACACCGAGATCCCGTACCCGCAGGGCGGCAACGTCGAGGCCAACAAGGCCACGACCGCCGCGCTGCAGGCCGCGGGCTATCCGAAGGCCGGCGATCCCGAGATCGTCAAGATGTCGAACCCGTTCGACATCTTCCGGGCTCAGCCCGCGCAGGTGATCGGCCTGCTGTTCATCCTCGTGCTCTTCGTCACGATGGTCTACGGCCCGATCGCCGCCATGCTGGTGGAGCTGTTCCCGACCCGGATCCGCTACACCTCGATGTCGCTGCCCTACCACATCGGCAACGGTTGGTTCGGCGGCCTCCTGCCGGCGACCGCCTTCGCCATGGTGGCACAGACCGGCGACATCTATTTCGGCCTCTGGTACCCGATCGTCATCGCGGTCGCGACGGTGATCATCGGCGTGTTCTTCGTGCCGGAAACCAAGGATCGCGACATCTTCGCCGACACCTGACCGGCGCGAGCCGACCGGACCCCGGTCAGACCCGCGGCAACGGCGCCCAGGCAGCACACGCTGCCTGGGCGTTCTCGTTCGGGACAGCGCCCCGCGTCAGTCGCGCTTGTGTCGACCCAGCAACGCCATGGCGAAATGGCGATCCGTGCGGTTCGTCACGGATTGCGTTTTGTCGGATCCTATACGGAGGTGACAAGTATCGAGGCCCGGCAGAAACGTCGCCCCATCGGACGATGGCCGTAACGCCGACTGTTTTCGAAAAGATTATTGACGTTGTAAGAGGATATTTATTGCAACTGAAAGTAAATTATCGGGCAGCCCCGGACTTCCCTGGAGGCGCGCCGACCACATGAATCTGTACGAATTTTAATTCGCCGACAATCGGCCCGGCGGAACCTTATGCGGTACAAGTCCGTATGAGGTTTCCCTCCGCTCCAGGCCCTTGGGATCTCGAACGTGAACACCGTCCTGGCACATCTGCGCCGTCAACCCGGGTCGAAGCCGCCGCTTCTCCTTGTGATTACCTGGTCCCTCATCGCTGCGGGGTTGTGGATCCTGATCAACAGTCTCGCCGGACGCGTCGTCTGGTGGTGGTGATTTACCTCAACGCCCCCCGCTGTTCTCGGGGCAGCCGCTGAGATAGGCGCCGAGGAGATATCCCGCCTGGTGCGCGGTCAGATATCCAATCACGATCAGCACGCGCAGCAGGTCGATCCCGTAGACGGACATGAAGATCGTCATGGCCGCGAACAGGATAACCGACGAGGTCATGGCGACGACGATCACCGAGTAGGATCGGCCGATCAGCCATCCCACGAGGAACAACAGCGCTGCGACCACCATCTCGTCACCCGACCCGGACCTGTTCCAGGAAGTTCTTCACACGAGCTTCCGGCGCATATCCGTGTGATGATGGCGCGCGACCGAGAAAATTTCAACCCGGTCAGCAGACGCCGAACATATTCGCGAAGACCGAGATATTACACCGGTAATAATGCCCGAAAAATAGCATTTCTGGATGCCAGACATCCATTGCCGAGCTTCGAACCGACCCGCACCTGTTCACGGCAATGCTGGCCGGAATTGCGCGCCCGGCCCAAAATCGGTCCGGCCGATATGATCGCGGCGGATCGTTAACGGCGCGCAACAGGGAGACCTCCGCGGTAGCCGGACAGTTCCGGACACCGCGGAGGTCGCGCGCCTTCTCGGAGAACCGGGGAACGGCCTGCCGGCTCAGTGCCGGAAGTGGCGGTGCCCCGTCAGGACCATGGCGAGCCCGGCCTCATCGGCCGCCGCGATGACGTCCGCATCGCGCATCGAGCCGCCGGGCTGGATCACCGCGGTGGCGCCCGCCTCGGCGGCGGCCATCAGCCCGTCCGCGAACGGGAAGAACGCATCCGATGCCACGACCGAACCGAGCGCGAGGCTCTCCGCGACCCCGAGACGCTTCGCCCCCTCGGCGGCCTTCCAGGCGGCGATGCGCGAGGAATCGACCCGCGACATCTGACCCGCGCCGATGCCGACCGTGGCGCCGGCCTTCGCGTACACGATGGCGTTCGACTTCACGTGCTTGGCCACCCGGTAGGCGAACCGGAGATCGGCCAGCTCGGCCTCGCTCGGCGCGCGCTTGGTCACGACCGTGAGCGGCATGTCGTCGACGACCGCCGCGTCCCGGGTCTGGACCAGCAGGCCGCCCGCGAGGGTCCGCACGGTCTCGCCGCCGGCCCGCGGATCGGGCACGCCACCGGCCAGCAGCAGGCGCAGGTTCTTCTTGCCGGCCACGATCGCCGCCGCCTCGGGCGTGGCGTCGGGGGCGATGATCACCTCGGTGAAGATCTCGACGATCCGGCGGGCCGCCTCGGCGTCGAGCGTCCGGTTCAGGGCGACGATGCCGCCGAAGGCCGAGGTCGGGTCGCAGCTCAGAGCCCGCTCATAGGCCTCGAGGAGGCTGGCCCCCTCGGCGACGCCGCAGGGGTTGGCGTGCTTGATGATCGCCACGGCGGCGGTCCGGGCCGGATCGAACTCGGCCACGCACTCGTAGGCGGCGTCCGTGTCGTTGAAGTTGTTGTAGGACAGCTCCTTGCCCTGGAGCTGGCGGGCGGTGGCCACGCCCGCACGGACCTTGCCGGGCGCGCGGTAGAAGGCCGCCGACTGGTGGGGGTTCTCGCCGTAGCGCAGCTCCTGGCCCAGAGCACCCCCGAAGGCGCGGAACCGGGCCGGCGCGTCGGCGCCGAAGCGGCCCGCCATCCAGTTGGCGATGGCGGCATCGTAGGACGCGGTGCGGGCGAACGCCTTCTGCGCCAGGCTCCGGCGCAGATCCGCGCCGAGCGACCCGTCCTGCGCCTCGAGGGCGGCGAGCAGGCCGGCGTAGTCCGACACGTCGGTGACGACGGCGACGTCCGCGTGGTTCTTGGCCGCCGCGCGGATCATCGCCGGGCCGCCGATATCGATGTTCTCGATGCAGTCGGCGTCCGACCGGTCGGCCGCGATGGTGGCCTCGAACGGGTAGAGGTTGACCACGAGAAGATCGATGGCGCCGATCCCGTGGGCGGCGAGCGCGGCCTGATGCTCCGGGTTGTCGCGGATGGCGAGCAGGCCGCCGTGGACCGCCGGGTGCAGCGTCTTGACCCGACCGTCCATCATCTCCGGGAAGCCCGTCAGGTCGGCGACCTCGGTGACCGGCAGGCCGGCCTCCACCAGGGCGCGGTGGGTGCCCCCGGTCGAGACCAGCACGATGCCGCGGGCGTGGAGCGCCCGGGCGAAGTCGACGAGTCCGGTCTTGTCCGAGACCGAGAGGAGCGCGCGGGAGACCCGCACCTGATCGTGCGCCATAGCTTCGTGCCGAAAGTTCGAGATTTTCCGGCGCGGTAGCATGGAAACGGTGACCCCGGCCAGCCGCCCCCGTCGCGAACCTGTCAGGGCGCCACGCCGCGCAGGGGCGCGGAGGCCTGGCGCTCGAAGGTCCACCGGACCTCGACGTCGTCGGCGACCCGCAGGTGAAGGACGATCTGGTCGGTCCGGCGCGGCCCGGTCAGCCCCGAGAAGTAGACGCTCTCCTCGATGGCGATCGCGGCGTTCTCGGCGCGGAACGTCCAGATCTCCCCGAGCGCCGAGGCGAGTTCCAGCCCCTCGGGGATGCTGCGCACCGCGATCCCGGGATGGAGGTGGAAGCGGATCGCCACGTCCTGCGGGCGCAGCCGCCGCCCGCGGCTGAGCCCCTTGCCCTGGCGCAGGAAGGCGTCGCGGCCCTCCAGGCGGGCCGTCGCGTGGAAGAGCTGCCAGCGGCGCTCGTGCACGATGCCGAACTCGGGGCCGTAGCCGTTGTGCCGGGCCGCGAGGACGACGCTGTCGGTCTCCTCGGCGCGCTCGGCGGCCACCGCGGACGGACCGCTCAGCACCACCGGGCCGCGCCGGCGGATCAGCCAGTCGGCCAGGAGCCGCTCGCCCCACCAGCCGGTGCGGGTGAGGAACCGGCAGGACGAGGCGTGGGCCACCGCGGCCGTGGAATGGGCCGGCGTCGAGCGAGCCAGGAGGCGCAGATCCGCGCCGCTGGCCGGCAGACCGCAATTGACCACGATGCGCTGCGGTCCGCTCGACATCTCGAAGGCGAGACAGCCGGCACCGGAATTGACCGAGTAGGGCAGCGGCGGGCTGGCGCCGACATCGGCCACGATCACGACCCGGCCGCCCTCGAGGCGCTCGTAGCCGGAATTCGGCGCGTGCATCAGCGGGCGGGCGAGCGCGCCGTCGTAGACCAGCAGGGTCGCGAGATGGTCCGCGTCCGTGGCGCCCATGCCGTTGAAGTGGCTCAGCGAGGCGTCCGGGTGCCGCAGGAGACGCAGCAGCGGCAGCATCCGGTCGATTGCGCGCAGGAGCGAGAGCGGCGGCTCGACGCTGCGGCTCAGATAACTCTGGCGCAGGGGCAGCAGGTCGAGGAGCAGCTCCATGGCGAAGCGCGGGTCGCGGGAGCGGTGGCCGCCATCGGTCAGGATCTGCCGGTCGAGCTCCCGCGTCAGGATCCGGGTCGCCCGTCGCAGGATCGGCTGGATGCCGTCGCAGCACAGGCCGGCGTAGCAGAGCGCCACCGCGGCGTTCAGGCGCCATTGCGGCGGCACGCCCCGCCGGAGGTCACGCTCGAGCTGCTGCGCGTTGCGCCCGATCGCCTTCAGGAAGTTCTGGTAGAAGCCGTGGTCGGCGCCCTCCAGCACGAGGGGCGACTGGCACAGGAACGAGATCAGCCGGCGCGCCGCCACCGGCGTCTGCCGGGCGAGCACCGCGTCGCCGCGGCCGGCGATGAAATCGGCCACGAAGGCGCGGGCATTGGCCCGGGCGAGCGCAGTGTCGGCGGCGCGCAGGTGACGCAGCCAGCCGAAGCCGTAAAGCTCGTCGGCCCATTCCGGTGACGGCGCCGCGTAATCGAAGGGCGAGCCGCCGCTCGCCGCGAGCGACCGGCCGGCGAAGACGAACAATCCGGCATAGATGTCGTCCGCGAAGGTCGCGTCGGAGGTGCGCAGGTCCTGCGGCGCGATCACGAGCCCGGCCACCCGCATCCGGGCGAGGATGTCGGGCGAGGCGGTGACGCTGGCGCCGGCGGCGCGCACCGCGCGCGCGGCCTCGCGCGCGACGAGCCGATAGAAGCGCCAGCGGTCAGGCCCCCAAGCCACGCGATCTCCGAGCTACGCGTTCTGACAAGGCCCCAAGGCCTTGAGCCCTCGCGTACGAGGATCGGCTGGCACCCGTTTCGTAAGGCTAGTGGGGGCCTCTTAACCGGCGGTTTACGCTATGTCATGTCCGACGCCGCCAAGGCGAACGGCGGCGGCGGGCCTTCTCCGCGGCGGGGCTAGCCCGGCATCAGCGCCGCGTCGAACGCCTTGAGGTTCGACCGCATCAGATCGAGATAGGTCGCGGCCGGACCGCCCGGCGCCGAGAGCGCGTCGGAATAGACCTTGCCGCCGACGCGGGCGCCGCTCTCGCGGGCGATCTGCTGCATCTGGCGCGGGTCGCTGATGTTCTCGAGGAACACCGCCGGCACGCGCTCCTTCCGGATCTGGCGGATGATCGCCGCCACGTCCCGCGGACTCGCCTCGCTGTCCGTCGACACGCCCTGCGGCGCGATGAAGCGCAGGCCGTAGGCCGCCGCGAAGTAGCCGAAGGCGTCGTGGGTCGTGATGATCCGCCGCCGCTCCGGCGGAATGCGGGCGATCGCCGCCCGCACGTCCCGCTCCAGCGCGTCGAGCTCGGCGAGATAGGCGGCCGCCGCCGCCCGATAGGCGTCGGCATGGGCCGGATCGACCTTGGCGAGGCCGTCCCGGATGTTCGCCACGTAGATCCGCACGTTGGCGACATCCTGCCAGGCATGCGGGTCCACGGCGTGGTCGCCGTGCCCGTGGTCGCCGTCGCCGTGGGCGTGCTCGTCCTGCGCGGGGATCGGCTTCACGCCCGCGGAGGCCACCACGACGGGGGCGCGCGTTCCGGAAGCTCGGATCAGCCGGTCGAACCAGCCCTCCAGCCCGAGGCCGTTGACGAACACGATGTCGGCTTCGGCGAGCTTGCGCGCGTCGGCCGGGGACGGGCTCAGGCCGTGGGCATCGGAGTCCGGCCCGACCAGCGTCGCCACCGTCACGTGCGATCCACCGACCTGCCGGACGAGGTCGCCGAGGATCGAGAACGTCGCCACCGCCCGGACCGGCCCGTCCTGCCCGGCAGCCGAGGCCGGCCCCGCCGACCCGAACCACAGGGACAGGATCGCGAGCGCCGTGATCCGGAATGTTCTCGCCACGCGCCGCACCGCTCCACCTGCCCGATTCCCCGTCGCGCCTGCCACTAATGTAACATTGTTACATACACAAGCGGGATACACGGTCGGTGCCTCATGCGCGGCGTTGGGCGCCGCCGCGGGCCGCGACGACGTCCCGAGCGTAAGACGGAGATGTCCATGTCCCGACGTATGAGAGCGGCCATTCTCATCAGCGGCGCCCTCGGCCTGGGGCTCGCCGGCGCGGCCTTCGCGCACGATCACGGGCCCGGCGGATTCCGCGGGCACGGGCGCTGGAGCGCGCTGACGCCCGAGGACCGCGCGGCCTTCACGGATGCCCGCATCGCCGCCCTGCATGCGGGCCTGAAGCTGACGCCCGACCAGGAGAAGCTCTGGCCGCCGGTCGAGGCGGCGATCCGCGACATGGCCAAGCTGCGCCAGCAGCGCCGCGCGGCGATGCGCGACCGGCCGAAATTCAGCGACGACGCCCCGGCGGCGCTGCGGGCGATGGCGGACGCGGCGAGCGCGCGGGGCGACGCCCTGCGCAAGCTCGCCGACGCGTCGCAGCCGCTCTACGCCAGCCTCGACCCCGATCAGAAGCGGCGCGCCCCGATCCTCGCCCGGCCGATGGGCCCGATGGGCGGCCACGGCATGCGGGGCGGCTGGCAGCGCGAGCACGACGACGATCGCGGGCCGCGCGGCGAAGACCGCTGAGCAAAAGCCTTGATCCGCGGCGGCGGCGGCGGCAAACCGCTGCCGCCGCGCATCCTGACCGGGGGCGGCACTGATCCGACCCGGTAGGTCTCATGGCGCGCCTTCCCGGCGACACGGCTCCCCTCCTCGCCCGGCTCTGGCGCACCTGGCTGTCCCCGCACCGGGCCACCCTGGCGGTGGTGCTGGTGCTCATCGCGCTGGTGGGCGCCTCGACGGGGCTCTACCCCGCGCTGATCAAGGCCGCCTTCGACGCCTTCGACCGCAAGGACGCCGCCGCCATCGCGTACGGACCGCTGGTGGTGATCGTGGTCACGGCCACGCGCGGCTTCGCCCTCTACGGCCAGACGATTCTGACCAACCGCGTGGTGACCCGGGTCGAGGCCGACATGCAGTCCGCGCTCTACGGCCACCTGATCGACTCGGACCTCGCCCAGCTCGGCCGCGAGAGCCCAGCGGCGCTGACCCAGCGCTTCACCACCGACTTCGCCTTCATCAAGGAGGCGCTGACCCGCATCTCGACGGTCCTTCTCCGCGACATCGCGATGCTGATCGGGCTCGTGGCCGCGCTGATCTGGATGGATCCTGTGCTGACCCTGGTGGCCGGTGTCACGGTCCCGTTCGTCGCCGGGCCGATCGGGCGGATCGGCCGGAAGCTGCGGCGGGTCTCGACCTCGACCCAGGAGCAGATGGGCGCCACCGCCAGCCTGATCTCCGAGAGCCTGCAGGGGGCCCGGGTCGCCAAGACCTTCGCCATGGAGAGCTACCTCAAGGGCCGCGCCGCCGCCGCCCTCGACGAGGTGCGCCGCCTCAAGATGAAGGCCGCCAACGCCCGCGGCCGCCTCGACCCGCTGCTGGAGATCGGCGGCGGCATCGCGGTGGCGGGCGTGCTGGTGCTGGTCGGACAGCGCGTGCTGGCCGGGGAGAAGACGGTCGGCGACTTCACCGGCTACGTGGCGGCGCTGCTGCTCGCGGCGCAGCCGGCCCGGGCGCTCGGCAACCTCAACGCCATCCTGCAGGAGGCCGCGGCCGCGCTGCGGCGCTACTTCGACGTGATGGACGAGGTTCCCACGATCCGCGAGGCGCCGGACGCCCGGCCGCTGGCGATCGCGGGCGGCGGCATCCGGTTCGCGGACGTGCATTTCCGCTACCGGCCGGACGCGCCGGCGCTGGAGGGCATCGACCTCGCGGTTCCCGCCGGCTCCGTGACGGCGCTGGTCGGGCGCTCGGGCTCCGGGAAGTCCTCGCTGCTCAACCTCGTTCCGCGCCTCTACGACGTCACCGGCGGCGCGGTGACCATCGACGGCCAGGACGTGCGGACCGTCACGCTGGCCTCGCTGCGCGCCGCGGTCGCGGTGGTGTCGCAGGAGGTCGTGCTCTTCGACGACACGATCGCCGCCAATATCGGCTTCGGCCGGCCCGGAGCGACGCGCGCGGAGATCGAGGCGGCGGCCGCGGCCGCCGCGGCCCACACCTTCGTCACGGCCCTGCCGGAGGGTTACGACTTCCGGGTCGGATCGGGCGGCGGGCGGCTCTCCGGCGGCGAGCGGCAGCGGGTGGCCCTCGCCCGCGCCTTCCTCAAGGACGCGCCGATCCTGCTCCTCGACGAGGCGACCTCGGCCCTCGATTCCGAATCGGAGCGCCTCGTCCAGGAGGCGCTGACCCGGCTGATGCGCGGCCGGACCACCCTGGTGATCGCCCACCGGCTCTCGACGGTGCGCGAGGCCGATCAGATCGCCGTGATGGACGCCGGCCGCGTGATCGAGATCGGGCGGCACGACGACCTGCTCGCGGCCGGCGGCCCCTACGCGCGCCTCTACCGGTTGCAGCTGTCGGAACCGGCGACCGCGGAGTGACACGCAGGGTGACTCGCATGTGCGGCGACGCCGTCATGCGCCGGCTCCGTAGATTCGCGCGCCGGAGCGCGCCATAAGGGCCTCAGTCGATGAGGACCACACCGTGAGCGACCTGACGTTCGAGATCCAAAGTCATCCCGCGCCGCGGACCGCCGAGGAGCGGGCCGCACTGATGGCGAATCCAGGCTTCGGCAAGGTGTTCACAGACCACATGGTGGTGGCGCGGTACACGGCCGGCCGCGGCTGGCACGACGCGCGGATCCAGGCCCGCGAGGCCATCCCGCTCGACCCCGCCGCCGCGGTGCTGCACTACGCGCAGGAGATCTTCGAAGGCCTCAAGGCCTACCGCACCGCTGACGGCGGCGCGGCCCTGTTTCGACCCGAGGCGAACGCCCTGCGGTTCCGCCGCTCGGCCGAGCGCATGGCGATGGCGCCGTTCCCCGAGGACGCCTTCGTGGAGGCGATGCGCAAGCTCGTCGAGATCGACCGCGCCTGGATCCCCGACACGCCGGACGGCAGCCTCTACCTGCGCCCGTTCATGATCGCCAGCGAGGCTTTTCTCGGGGTCAAGCCGGCCTCGGAATACCTGTTCGTGACGATCGCCTCGGCGGTGGGCTCCTACTTCAAGGATCCGACCGGGACGGTCACGGTGTGGATCTCGGAGCACTTCACCCGCGCGGCCCCGGGGGGAACGGGCGCGGCCAAGTGCGGCGGCAACTACGCCGCGAGCCTCGCGGCGCAGTCGGAAGCGGCGTCCCAGGGCTGCGAGCAGGTGGTGTTCCTAGACGCGGCCGAGCGCCGGTTCGTCGAGGAACTCGGCGGCATGAACGTGTTCTTCGTCTTCGAGGACGGCACGCTGGTGACGCCGCCGCTCTCGGACAGCATCCTGCCTGGCATCACCCGCGACTCGGTGATCACCCTGGCCCGGGAGGCCGGCCTGACGGTCAAGGAGGAGCCCTACACGATCGACGCGTGGCGCGCCGACGTGCGGGAGGGACGCCTCACCGAGGCCTTCGCCTGCGGCACCGCCGCGGTGATCACGCCGATCGGCACCGTGAAGGGCCGGGAGGAGAGCTTCACGATCGGGAACGGCAAGGCCGGCCCGGTGGCCCAGCGGCTGCGGAGCCTGCTGGTGGACATCCAGCGGGGCAATTCCAATGACGCCCATGGCTGGTTCCAGAAGATCTTCTAGGAGCCGTCTCCCGTCCGCGGCGGTGCGTTCATCGTCGGGACGGCCGGGTTCACCGCTCGGACCCGGAGGGCGCCTGTCCAGCTCCTATCCTGAGGTCCCGGACGCCTCCGGGACCGCCGTGCGGCCCCGCGGCCCGCGGCCGGCCGACCGGAGCGTCCGCCTCAGGATACGGCGGCCGCGCGCGTGACGGACGCGGCGGTCCGCTCCCCCGAGGCAGCGATCGGCCCCTGGAATCCGGGCGTCCGGTCCGATCTGCCGTCCGCGTTCGTGCCGCTGGTCACCGTCTACCGGCCAGAGCACGTCGAGACGCCGCTCCGCGACGCCCTGGATCTGAGCGACCTCTGCGGGCTGCCCGCCCGCCAGCTCACCCGGTTCCGAGCCGGCCGCCTCGTCGTCCACGAAGTCCTGATCCGGGTCATGTCGGACCTGTCCGTGCCGGTCGGCGCGGTCTACGCCGATCTCGGCGTGAACTTCCGCGCCATCGTCACCACGATCCTGCGCGAGGGGATCGAGCCGCGCCTCGGCGAGATCGAGACCGCCCTCGCGGGGATCCGCGCCGAGGCCGACGCGGTGCTCGCCCGCGAGGTCGCCGCCATCCTGGACGACCGGCCTCCCCCGCCGCCGGAGCCGCGCTGGCTCGACCGCCTCCTCGGACGCCGCCCTCCGGCGCTCGAGGCCCCGCGCGAGGATCTCGCGACCCGCGCCCTGCGCCATCTGGAGACCTGGCAGCGGCGCGCCGCCGAAGCCGGCGACGCCCTGGAGATCGCCGCCTGCGAGGCTCTGCGTGCCGTCGTGGCCGGCCTGATCGCCCGGCAGAACACGGTCATCCGCGACGCGGCCCTGCTGCGGACCATCGCGGGGACGCTGGTCTCGAACGGCTACGGCAGCCGGCGCATCGGCGAGCAGATCGAGCCCTGGATCGACGCGGTCGTGGAGGCGCAGCGCTACCGGCGGCTGGCGCCCCAGGATCATCCGGTGGTGATGAACGTGAAGGGTGCCTCGGCGTCCGGGAAGAGCACGATCCGCCCCTACCAGCTCGGCCTCGCCAGGCGCCTGGGCATGGCGTGGTCGGATTTCGCGGTGATCACCCCCGATGTCTGGCGCAAGTACCTCCTCGACTACGACAGCCTGGGCGAAGCCTCCCGCTACGCCGGGACGCTGACCGGCTACGAGGTCGAGATCATCGATATGAAGCTCGACCGCTACGTCACCCGCAAGGCGGCGGAGCGGCGGATCTCGAACCTGCTGATCGACCGGTTCCGGTTCGACAGCTTCCAGGCCGAGGCCGGCTCGGACGGTGGCGGCCAGCTGCTCACTCGGTTCGGCGATCGGGTCTACATGCAGTTCATGGTCACGCCCCCGGCCGATACCGTGGAGCGCGCCTGGAAGCGCGGCGAGCTGTTCGGCCGCTACAAGGCCGTGGAGGACCTGCTGGCCCACAACGTCGAGGCCTATACCGGGATGCCGCGCCTGTTCTTCAACTGGGCGCTCGCACGCGACAAGCAGGTGGTCTGCGAGTTCCTCGACAACAGCGTGCCGCTGGGCGAGCGCCCGCGCACCATCGCGTTCTGGGCGGACGGGATCCTCAACATCCTCGACGTGAAGGGGTTGATCGACATCGACCGCTTCCGGAAGGTCGACATCTTCGCCCGCGGCCCCGAGGCGGTGTTCAAGGGCGCCGACCTCTCTGCAGCCGCCAACACCACCTTCCTACGGGAATGCCTGCGCCGGATGGCCACCGTCCGATTCGTTCAGGCCGAGACCGGGCGGGCGATCCTGCGCCTCGACCGAGGTCGGATCACCGCGCTGGATCGGGACACCCTGGCGGCGGTGAAGGCGGGCCCGGACTGGGAGGCCGCCTGTGCGGCCATCGGCTTTCCGGCCGATCCAAGTTCCATCCCTACCCTGGAGGAGACGCTGCACCCGGCTGACGCGCCGACGCTCGGCGCGTGGGGCCCGATTCCTGCAGCGGGGCAAACGGAATAATATCGCCGCCCTGACAGTTCATCCGGTCCGTCTCACGCTGGTATATTGCATACCTAGAACGGATGTGCATGATCGTCGGTGCACCAGAGACGCCGCCACAGCAAGGCCGCGCCGCCCAAGAGAGAGGCTCAGGGATGGAACGCCAGGATTCGCCGTCGGCGAAATGGTGGCAGCTCGCCTTCGGCGTGATCTGCATGGCCATGATCGCCAACCTCCAATACGGTTGGACACTGTTCGTGGACCCGATCGATCAGCGTTACCACTGGGGCCGCGCGGCGATCCAGCTCGCATTCACGCTGTTCGTCGCCACCGAGACCTGGCTGGTTCCGGTCGAGGCTTGGTTCGTCGACCGCTACGGTCCGAAGATCGTGGTCGCCTTCGGCGGCGTGATGATCGCCCTCGCCTGGACCATCAACGCGTACGCCGACAGCCTGGCGATGCTCTATCTCGGCGCCGTCATCGCCGGCATCGGAGCGGGCTCGGTCTACGGCACCTGTGTGGGCAACGCGCTCAAGTGGTTCCCGGATCGCCGCGGCCTCGCCGCCGGTGCCACCGCGGCCGGCTTCGGCGCGGGTGCCGCCATCACGGTGGTGCCGATCGCCCGCATGATCGCGTCCAGCGGCTACCAGGACGCATTCCTGTATTTCGGCATCGGCCAGGGCGCCGTGGTCCTCGCCCTCGCCTTCCTGCTGCGCAAGCCGTCGACCAACACGCCGGTCCAGCGCAAGAAGACGCGCCTGCCGCAGACCAAGGTCGACCGCAGCCCGCGCGAGGCGGTGCGCACCCCGGTCTTCTGGGTGATGTACGTGATGTTCGTGATGGTCGCCTCCGGTGGCCTGATGGCGGCGGCGCAGATCGCCCCGATCGCCCACGACTTCCAGGTGGCCGGCGTCCCGGTGAGCCTGTTCGGCCTGCAGATGGCGGCGCTGACGCTGGCGATCTCGCTCGACCGGGTCTTCGACGGGTTCGGCCGGCCGTTCTTCGGCTACGTCTCCGACCATATCGGCCGCGAGAACACGATGTTCATCGCCTTTTCGACGGCGGCGCTGGCCGTGATCGTGCTGCTGACCTACGGCCACATCCCGATGGTCTTCGTCCTGGCCACCGCGGTGTATTTCGGGGTGTTCGGCGAGATCTACTCGCTGTTCCCGGCGACCTGCGGCGACACGTTCGGCTCCAAGTACGCGGCGAGCAATGCCGGCCTGCTCTACACCGCCAAGGGCACCGCGGCCTTCCTCGTCCCCTTCGCCAGCATCCTTTCGGCGGCCTACGGCTGGTCGGCGGTGTTCACGCTGATCATCGTCCTCAACGTGACGGCGGCGGCGCTGGCGATGTTCGTCCTGCGCCCGATGCGGGCCCGCTACCTCGCCTCGGAAGACCAGCCCGCGGCGCTCGGCGCCCAGCCGATCCGGGCGGCCTGACCGGCCTCCCACCCCACGGCGTCGCGGAAGCGACGCCCAACCTTCCCGGATCTCCCGCCCGCCCCGTCTTCGGGAGCGCGGGGGATCCCCAGCCAGCCGGCGCCGAGCGCCGCCCGTCCAAACCGATCTTCCGGGAGAAACCGTGATGACCGCAGTCGCCAAGATCGTCCACACCGCCCCCGAGGTCGAGGCCGAGCCCGATCTGACCGACGGCTTCCACCTCGTCATCGACGCGCTCAAGCTCAACGGCATCGACACCATCTACGGTGTCCCGGGCATCCCGATCACCGATCTCGGCCGCATGGCCCAGGCCGAGGGGATGCGGGTCATCTCGTTCCGCCACGAGCAGCACGCCGGTAACGCCGCGGCGATCGCGGGCTTCCTCACCCAGAAGCCGGGCATCTGCCTCACCGTCTCGGCACCGGGCTTCCTCAACGGCCTGACCGCCCTCGCCAACGCCACCACCAACTGCTTCCCGATGATCCTGATCTCGGGCTCCTCCGAGCGCGAGATCGTCGACCTGCAGCAGGGCGACTACGAGGAGATGGACCAGCTCGCCATCGCCAAGCCCCTGTGCAAGGCGGCCTTCCGCGTCCTGCACGCCGCCGATATCGGCATCGGCGTCGCCCGCGCGATCCGCGCGGCCTGCTCGGGCCGGCCGGGCGGCGTCTACCTCGACCTGCCCGCCAAGCTGTTCTCCCAGGTGATGGACGCCGAGGCCGGCCAGAAGTCGCTGGTCAAGGTGATCGACCCGGCCCCGGCCCAGCACCCCGCTCCCGAGGCGATCGCCCGGGCGCTCGAGGTCCTGAAATCCGCCAAGCGGCCGCTGATCGTGCTCGGCAAGGGCGCCGCCTACGCCCAGGCCGACGAGGCGATCCGCGCCCTCGTGGAGACGAGCGGCATCCCCTACGTTCCGATGAGCATGGCCAAGGGCCTCCTGCCCGACACCCACCCGCTCTCGGCCGGCGCGGCGCGCTCGACGGCGCTGAAGGACTCGGACGTGGTGCTGCTGATCGGCGCCCGGCTGAACTGGCTGCTGTCGCACGGCAAGGGCAAGAGCTGGGGCGAGCCGGGCTCGACCAAGTTCATCCAGATCGACATCGAGCCCCGCGAGATGGACTCGAACGTCGAGATCGTCGCTCCGGTGGTCGGCGACATCGCCTCCTGCGTCCAGGCACTGCTCGACGGCATGGGCCAGGGCTGGCAGCAGCCCCCGTCCGACTGGATCGAGACGCTCAAGACCAAGCGCGAGGCGAACATCGCCAAGATGGCGCCGAAGCTCATGAGCAACGCCTCGCCCATGAATTTCCACGCCGCGCTCGGGGCGCTCCGCACCATCATCAAGGAGCGGCCGGACGCGATCCTGGTCAACGAGGGCGCCAACACCCTCGACCTCGCCCGCGGCATCATCGACATGTACCAGCCGCGCAAGCGCCTGGACGTCGGCACCTGGGGCATCATGGGCATCGGCATGGGCTTCGCCGTCGCGGCCGCGGTCGAGACCGGCAAGCCGGTCCTCTGCGTGGAAGGTGACAGCGCCTTCGGCTTCTCCGGCATGGAGGTCGAGACGATCTGCCGGTACGGCCTGCCGGTCTGCATCGTGGTGTTCAACAACAACGGCATCTACCGCGGCACCGACACCGACCCGACCGGTCGCGATCCGGCCACCACGGTGTTCGTGCCGGATTCCCGCTACGACCGGATGATCGAGGCCTTCGGCGGCGTCGGCTACCACGTCACCACGCCGGACGAGCTGACCCGCGCGGTCAACGAGGCGATGAACTCGGGCCGCCCAGCCCTGGTCAACGCCGTCATCGACCCGGCCGCCGGCAGCGAGAGCGGCAACATCGGCAGCCTCAACCCCCAGAGCGGGATCAAGAAGAAGAAGTGAGGGCCGCGGGCGTCCTCAGCCCGGTCCCCTGACATCGACAGACCGGCCGGATCGCTCAGCGGTCCGGCCGTTCGTGAATGAGCGGCATCCTCTCAGGCCGATCCGCAGGTCCCCTCGCCCCTGTGGGAGGGGCAGGCCTTCGCGGCGGCAAGCTACGTCGCGCGATCCCAGACACCGATCCGACGAGTCCCCGCGATGATCGATCCCGACCTCGCCGGCCGCCTGCACTTCCGACACCGTCTCCCGACTGAGGAGCCTCTTCCCCCAGGCCGGCACGATCTCGGCCTCTTCGCCGAGCGCGACGCGGTGCTGGTGGTTCCCGAGGGTCTCGATCCGCGCCGCCCCTGCCCGCTCGTGGTGCTGTTCCACGGCGGCGGCGGCAGCGCCGAGCGGATCCTGCCGATGCTGGAGGCGCATGCCCGGACCGAGCGCTTCCTGCTCCTCGTGCCGCAATCCCTGTTTCCGACGTGGGACCTCGTCATCGCCGGTCACGGGCCGGACCGGGAGCGGGTCGCGGCGGCGCTGGATCACGTCGCCGACCGGTTCCTGCTCGATCCGCAGCGGCTCTGCTTCGCGGGCCACTCGGACGGCGGCAGCTATACGCTCTCCCTGGGGCTCGCCAACGGCGACGTGGCGCGCCACCTGATCGTCTCGTCGGCCGGGTTCCTGTCGGTTCACCTGCAGGTCGGGGCGCCGCGCATCTTCCTGTCTCACGGGACGCAGGACGAGCAGATCCCGATCGACCGGAGCGCCCGGGTCCACGTGCCGGCCCTGCGCGAGGCCGGCTATCCGGTGACCTTCGTCGAGTATGACGGCCCGCACGCCCACCAGCCGGCCGTGGTGGCGCAGGCCGTCGCGTTCTTCCTGGCGGACCCGGCCGAACGCCCCTGAGGCTCAGGCCAGGGCGGCCCGCGCCGGCGCGCGGGCGCGGACCGGTGCCTCGCGCGCGTCGGTCTCGGACAGGAGCGCCGGGATCAGGTCCGTCTGCGAGACGATCCCGACCAGGCGGCCGTCGGTGTCGACCACCGGCAGGTGGTGAAGCCCCGCCTCCGACATCCGCGGCACCAGCGCGGCCACGGGCGTGTCGGGACCGACCGGCTCGACGGCGCTCATGATGTCGGCCGCGCAGCCGTGAGGGGCGCGGCCGCGCTCGGCGGTGAGGCGCAGGCGGCGGCCGAGGCCGAGACGCGGCCCGTTCCGGTCCCAGGCGGCCTTGTCGAGCAGATCGGTCTGCGTGACGATGCCGAGGACGCGCGCGCCCTCGTCGGTGACCGGGAGCGCCTTGATCCGGTGACGGCGCAGCAGCCGCATGGCCTCGGACAGCGGCGCGTCCGGCGCCACCGCGATCACGTCGCGCGACATGATCGCCGCGCAGGTGATCGGCCCCGAGCGGCGGCCGTAGACCCGCATCTGCACGCGCCGCAGGATCTGCTCCAGGTCGCTCCGGTCGACGTCGAGAAGCTGGTCGAAATCCTCCAGCGCGGCATCGAGGTCCGAGGCCCGGAAGCCCACGCGGGCGCCGGAGGGCGGATCGGCCGTTCGCGGCCCGGCGGGTCGCAGGTGCGGGTAGGCGCGCCCGGTCAGGTTGTTGAACAGCAGGGCGGTTGTCAGCAGGAGCAGCGAGTTGGCCGCCACCGGCCACAGCACGAAGCCGTAGCCCAGCTCCCGGATCGCCGGGCCGCCGAGGACCGCCGTCAGCGCCACGGCCCCGCTCGGCGGGTGCAGGCAGCGCAGGGCCATCATCAGCGCGATCGCCACGCCGATGGCGCAGGACGCGGCCACGAACGGGTCGCCGATCCAGGCCGCCGCCGTGACGCCCACGAGCGCCGCCACGGTGTTGCCGCCGAGGATCGACCAGGGCTGCGCCAGGGGGCTCGCTGGCACGGCGAAGAGCAGCACCGCCGAGGCCCCCATCGGGGCGATCAGCACCGGCAGCGCCTCGGCCGGGACGGAGACCCGACAGACGAAACCGGTCGTCAGGATGCCCACGAGGGCACCGGCCGCGGAGCGCAGGCGCTCGCGCTTGCTGACCGGGGTCAGCTCCGGCAGGAAACGGCTGAGGAATGCGCGCATCGGATCCGGGGCTCGCACATGCAAAGGACGGCGCCGGGGGAGCGCCGTCCTGTCTCAGGAACGCTGAGGTCGGGCGGTCTCTATCAGACCGCGCGGGCCTCGTGCATCGCCCGGATCTGCTCCGGCGTGTAACCCAGGTCTGCGAGCACCTCATCGGTGTGCTCGCCCAGCAGTGGCGACGCCTTCACCTCGACTTTCATGTCGGAGAACTTGATCGGGCTTCCGACGGTCAGGTACTTGCCGAGCTTCGGGTGCGCCACCTCGACGACGGTGCCGCTCTCGCGCAGGGACTTGTCCTCGGCGATCTCCTTCATCGACAGCACCGGCGCGCAGGGGATGTCGTAGGTGCGCAGGATGTCGACCGCCTCGAACTTGGTCTTGTCGGCGAGCCACTCCTCGATCGTCTTGAAGATGTCGAAGATCTTATCCTGGCGGGCCCGCGGGGTGTTGTAGCCCGGATCGGTGATCCACTCCTCCTTGCCGAGCGCCTTGCAGATCGGCGCCCAGGCGTGGCCCTGGATGGTGAAGTAGATGTAGGCGTTCGGGTCGGTCTCCCAGCCCTTGCACTTCAGCACCCAGCCCGGCTGTCCGCCGCCGCCCGCGTTGCCGCCGCGCGGCACCACGTCGGAGAACTCGCCGTGGGGGTACTGCGGGTACTCCTCGAGGTAGCCGAGGGCGTCGAGGCGCTGCTGATCGCGCAGCTTCACGCGGCAGAGGTTGATCACCGAGTCCTGCATCGACACGGCGACCTTCTGGCCCTTGCCGGTCTTATTCTTCTGGTGGAGCGCCGTGAGGATGCCGATGGCGAGGTGCATGCCGGTGTTGGAGTCGCCGAGCGCGGCGGCGCTGACGGTGGGCGGCCCGTCCCAGAAGCCCGTGGTCGAGGCGGCACCGCCCGCGCACTGGGCGACGTTCTCGTAGACCTTCAGGTCCTCGTAGTGGTGACCGTCCGAGAAACCCTTAACCGAGGCGAGGATCATGCCCGGGTTCAGCTCCTGGATGCGGGCCCAGGAGAAGCCCATCCGGTCGAGGGCGCCGGGGCCGAAATTCTCGACCATGACGTCGGAGTCCTGGATGAGCTTCTCGAGGACTTCCTTGCCGGCCTGGGTCTTGGTGTCGAGGGTGAGCGAGCGCTTGTTGGAGTTCAGCATCGTGAAGTAGAGCGCGTCCGCGTCCTCGACGTGGCGCAGCTGGGTGCGGGTCACGTCGCCGGCGCCGGGACGCTCGACCTTGATCACGTCGGCGCCGAACCAGGCGAGCAGCTGCGTGCAGGCCGGGCCGGCCTGGACGTGCGTGAAGTCGATGATCTTGATGCCTTCCAGCGGCTTGCTCATTGGGCGTTCTCCCTGTGCGGTTTGGTGATCGGGACCTTCGGCTCGTCCGGCGGGATCAAGGCGCCCGGCGGTTCGCATCCGAGGAAGCTTCGAGTTCGGCCACGCGCTGGCGCAGGCGCTTCTCCTCGGCCCAGCGATCGGTCTCGTCGCGGATCACGGCGACGATCCCGGTCACGTGGTCGGAGGCGTCCCGCACCATCCCCACCGTGAAGGCGATGGAGAGCTGGTGGCCGTCCTTGTGGAGCGCCGGCACCCTCAGGGTCTCTGCCCCGTACCGGGTGACGCCGGTGCGCATGGTCTTGGCGTAGCCGTCCCAGTGGCGGCGACGGTGCCGCTCGGGCGTGATGAGGTCGAGGCTCTGCCCCAGCGCCTCGGCGGCGGTGAAGCCGAAGATGCGCTCGGCGGCCGGGTTCCAGACGGTGATGGCGCCGTCCGGATCGGACACAACCACGGCGTCGCCGATGGCCTCGACCAGACCGTCAAGTTCGGAGGGACCGGGCGCGGCCAGGGTCGGCCCGGTCGTCCTCATGGACGCCACCCGGTCGGCGGCGCGGATGAGAGGTGAATCGCGGCAGTCCGGCGCCTTGTCATGGGGCGGCCCTTCCTGAACGTCACTCGCGAGAACGGCGGTAAATTTCCGGTCCCGCATCCCTGAAGGGCCGTCACCCGCCCTCGTCGGTTGGTATTTGGTATGCCAAATGGGAAATGGCGTCAACCTAGGGAGTGACAGGTGGAACTTTTCTTCAAGCGGCCGAATGAGATCTCCGGCGAGGCCGAGGAGCGGACGCACCCTGCCCGACCGAGTCGGCGTGTCTCGGCAAGGCGCTCATGTTGTTCTCAGATTCGCCGCTTTCGGCGAGCAGGAGATCGTGCGTCAGGCCGCTCGTACCGGCGGTTCGGCGAGCCGCCCGGGAGACCATTTCGGTGATCCGTTTCGAGAAAGTCAGCAAGGTCTACCGCACGGAGGGCCACCGGCGGACCATCTTGGAGCAGGTGTCGTTCACCCTGAAGCCGGGCGTCTCCTACGGCATCCTCGGCATCAACGGCGCCGGAAAATCGACCACGATGCGGCTGATCGCCGGCACCGAGGACGCGACGCGGGGCCGGATCCACCGCGGCCTCAGAGTGTCGTGGCCCCTCGGCTTCGCCGGCGGTTTCCATCCCAAGATGACCGGGCGCGACAACGTCACGTTCGTGGCGCGCATCTACGGCGAGGACCCGCGCAAGGTCCTCGATTTCGTCGAGGACTTCTCTGAGCTCGGAAGCTACCTCGACGTTCCGATCTACACGTACTCATCCGGCATGGGCGCGCGGCTCGCCTTCGGTATGAGCATGGCGATCCCGTTCGACTGCTATCTGATCGACGAGATCACCTCGGTCGGCGACGCGCGGTTCTCGAAGCGCTGCGACGAGGTCTTCTCGCAGCGTCGGAAGAACGCCGACATCATCATGGTCTCGCACTCGATGGAGACGATCCGCCAGTGGTGCACGCAGGGGCTCGTCCTGCTCAACGGCCGCGCGATCATCTACGAGGACGTGAACGACGCCATCGAGGTGTACCGGCGCCTCAACGCCTGACCGTGCCGGCGGCCGGCCGTGACGACATGCTTTTGCCGCCTCGCCGTGCGAGAGACGATCGCGGCGCCGCGTGCGGCGCGGTCGGGATCCCGGTGACGGATCGACCTTCGAGGCCGGGGAGGCCGGGAATCAGACCATGAACATGGAGATCCGGAAGGCCGAGGGGCAGCCGGTCACGCCCGCGGACCGCCAGCAGGCTGTCAGCGAGTCGCTGCGGCAGATCGCGCGCATGTCGCGCTTCGCCGACCGCAAGAAGGGAATCCGGTCTTACCAGGCCGATGCCAAGAATGATCCCTGGATCCCGATCCTGTTCGTCGTCTGCTTCCTGCTGCCGACCCTCGCCGGCGCGGTCTATTACGGCCTGATCGCCTCGGATCGCTACGTCACCGAGGCGCGGTTCGCGATCCGGCCGGCCCTCGGCTCCGCCGAGAAGACGTCCTCGGAGACCGGGGGCACGAATTCCGGCATGGCGAACCAGATGGTGGCGCAGGACACGCTGATCACGCGCGAGTTCATCCTGAGCCGGCCGATGCTGGAGCTCCTCGAGGCGCAGCTGCCGCTGCGCCAGTGGTACAGCAACGATTCGATCGACTACTTCTCGCGATTCGATCCGGAGAAGCCGATCGAGAAGTTCCTCCGCTACTGGAAGCGGCGCGTCGGCGTCGAGGTCGAGTCCGGATCCGGCATCCTGTCGGTGGAGGTCGAGGCCTTCGATCCCGAGGAATCCCTCGCCATCGCCAAGGCCGTCATGAAGGAGGCTGAGCGCAAGGTGAACGACCTCACCGTCAAGTCGCGCGAGGATGCGGTCGCCGAGAGCACGCGCGAGCTGCGGCTCGCCGAGGAGCGGATGACCAAGATCCGCCTCGCGACCCGCGACCTGCGCAATCGCGAGGGCGTGCTCGACGCTCAGAAGACGAACGACATCAACGTCAAGATGATCGCCGAACTGCGGGCTTCCCGAATCAACCTCGCATTGCAGCTCGCCATCGGACAGCGGGACCTCGGGCCCGACGCGCGCCGGATCATCGACATCAAGCAGCAGATCAAGGACATCGACGAGAACATCGCCCGGATCGAGCGGCAATCCGCCAGCCAGGATCCGGAGCAGAAGCGCCTGCTCTCGGACGCGTTGACCAAGTTCGAGGTCCTGGAGAACGACCGCAAGAACGCCGAGAAATACTATCAGCAGGTGCTGACCGCGCACGAGCGCGCGCGCATCATCGCGGCCCGGCAGATCGAGTTCTTCAGCCCGATCGTCGAGCCGGTTAAGGCGGAATCCTCCACCGAGCCGCGGCGGCTCCTGATGATCGGGCTGATCACCGCGGGCGCGGGCGTCCTGTTCGGCGCCGCGATGTTCGCCCGGAAGATGATGACCTGACCACCGCCCGGCCGGGCTTCCCGGGGACGGTCCGAGATCATCAGCGGCCGGACCCGGTGCCCCGGTCGTCGGCCGCCGGGCCGATCGTGCCGCCGGTCCAGCCCTGCGCCCGCCAGCCCTCGGCACGCTCGTCGAGATCGATCGACCCCGCATGGTCGAGAATGGACAGGACGCGCTCGGCCCGGGACTCGTCGGCGCGCACCGTCACCAGGGTGCCGCCCCGGCGCACGCCCTCGGCGTAGGTCTCGGCCTCGTCCGCGCTGAGACCCGCCGCCGTCAGGCCGCCGATCAGGCCGCCGGCCGCGGCGCCCACGCCCGCCCCCGTCACGGTGGCGACGAGCCAGCCCGCCGCCACCACCGGGCCGAGTCCCGGTATCGCCAGCAGACCCAGGCCCGCGAGCAGCCCGGCGCCGCCGCCCAGCACCGTGCCGACCGTGGCGCCGGTGCCGGCGGAGTCGGCCGCATCCACCGGTCGGGGAACGGCGGCCCCCGGCGCCCGCGGCGGGGCCGCGGGCTCGTCGCGGTTCGCGATGATGCTGATGTCCGCGTGGGGAATGCCGGCGGCCTCCAGCCGGTCCACCGCACCTGCGGCGGCGTCGTAATCGTCGAACAGGGCGGTCAGGGCGCGCAGGGCCATCGAACTCTCCCGGGATTCGCGGGCCTGGGCCCGGAGACGTGGCGGCGGCGCGGGCGGCCCGGACGCGGGCTCGGTCGGATGCCGGATCGACGCTCTCGCCGTCCGATCAAGCGATCGCGGCGGCCCCGGTTCCCGTCACCGTCGGCCGCATCTTAACGCCGCGCTAACCATCCGGTCGGCAGATCTTGCCGGGTACGTCCCGGTCGCGTCCCGGGTGAGCGGCAGCGGGTGGCATCGATGGCAGAGACGGCGAGCGCGCCGGCACAGACAGGGGCGGCGGCCGTCCTCGGCCAGCTGACGCTGCCGACGCGCGGCGACCTCCAGGCGCTGTCGAAGCGGTCGGACCTCCTCTTTGCCACCGGCGTGCTGGGGATCCTGGCGGTCCTCATCTTCCCGCTGCCGGCGATCCTGCTCGACCTGCTGCTGGCCGTGTCGATCATCATGTCGGTCCTGATCATGATGACCGGCCTGTCGATCGACAATCCGCTGGAATTCACCGTCTTCCCGACGCTGCTGCTCATCGCCACGATGCTGCGGCTCGCCCTGAACCTCGCCTCGACGCGCCTCATCCTCGGCCACGGCCACGAGGGTACGGCGGCGGCCGGCCACGTCATCGAGGCCTTCGGCCACTTCGTGATGGGGGGCAACTTCGTCATCGGGATCATCGTGTTCGCGATCCTGATCATCGTGAACTTCGTGGTCATCACGAAGGGCTCGGGCCGGATCGCCGAGGTCGCGGCCCGCTTCACCCTCGACGCGATGCCCGGCAAGCAGATGGCGATCGACGCCGACCTGTCGGCCGGCCTGATCGACGAGAAGGCCGCGAAGGCTCGGCGCGCGGCCCTGGAGGAGGAGTCCTCCTTCTTCGGCGCCATGGACGGTGCCTCGAAATTCGTGCGCGGCGACGCGGTGGCGGCCCTGCTGATCACCTTCATCAACGTGGTCGGCGGCATCATCATCGGCGTGGCGCAGCAGGGCCTGAGCTTCGGCGAGGCCGCCAAGAGCTACACCCTGCTGACCATCGGCGACGGCCTGGCGAGCCAGGTCCCCGCGCTGATCGTGTCGACGGCGGCGGGCCTGCTGGTCTCGAAGGCCGGCGTGCGCGGGGCCGCCGACAAGGCGCTCGGCAAGCAGCTCGCGCATTATCCCAAGGCGCTGGGCATGTCGGCGGCGGTGATGCTGCTGATCGCCCTCCTGCCCGGCATGCCGATGCTGCCCTTCGTCCTGCTGGGCGGCGGGGCCGGCTACGCGGCGTGGCGCATCAACAAGACCGCCAAGCTGGCGCCGCCCCTGGACGCTCAGGGCGTCCCGATGGATGCGGCCGCGGTCGCGGCGGCCAGCGCCGCCAAGGAGGAGACGGTCACCGACCTGCTGAAGCTCGACGACCTCAAGCTCGAGATGGGCTACGCGCTCCTCGCCCTGGTCAACGGCGAGGGCCAGGACCGGCTCACCGACCAGATCAAGGCCCTGCGCCGCCAGCTCGCCGCGGAACTGGGCTTCGTGATGCCGTCGGTGCGCATCCTCGACAACGTCCAGCTCGACGCCAACGCCTACGTGGTCCGGGTCAAGGAGATCGAGGCGGGCACCGGCCGGATCTTCCCGGGCCAGTTCATGGCGATGGACCCGATGGGCGGTCAGGTTCAGCTGCCCGGGCAGCACATGCTGGAGCCGACCTTCGGCCTGCCGGCGACCTGGATCGACGCGGCCCTGCGCGACCAGGCCCAGCTCAAGGGCTACACCGTGGTCGATGCCGCCACCGTCGTGTCGACGCATCTCACCGAGGTCATCAAGGCTCACGTCTCCGAGCTCCTCAACCACGTCGAGGTCTCGAAGCTGCTCCGCGAGCTGCCCAAGGAGCACGCCGAGCTGCTCAAGGAGATCGTGCCGTCGCAGATCTCCACCACCGGCATCCAGCGCGTGCTGCAGTTCCTGCTCGCCGAGCGGGTCTCGATCCGCGATCTCGGGGCGATCGTGGAGGCGGTCGCCGAGGTGGCGGGCGCCGTGAAGAACCCCCGCGACGTCGTCGAGCACGTCCGGGCACGCCTGGGCCGGCAGATCTGCGCGCAGTACCAGGATCCGAACGGCATGCTGCCGATCATCACCCTGTCGCCGGCCTGGGAGCAGGCGTTCATGGAGTCGATCGTGGGCGAGCGCGAGGAGCGCTACCTCGCGATGCAGCCTTCGAAGCTCAGCGAGTTCGTCAACACCGTGCGCGACCGCTTCGAGACGGCGGCGCGCCAGGGCGAGATGCCGGTGCTGGTCACCTCGGCCCAGACGCGCCCCTTCGTGCGCTCGATCATCGAGCGCTTCCGCCGCGAGACGCCGGTGATGAGCCAGGCGGAGATCCACCCGCGGGCGCGGCTGCGGACGGTGAACTCGATCTGAGGATCGACCGGCCGCGGCGCCGGCGCTCTGCCGGGGCCGCCGCAGCCGCCACGTGGGCCCTCAGAGGCATCGGCGCGAACCGCGCACGCACGCGGCAAGACGATCCGGAGTGGTGTGCGGTGTGACGCTTGAGGGCCGACGTGACGGCGTGATGGCGCTCGTGGAGACGGCGTCCAGTCCTGTCAGATCGCCTTCTGCTTGAGCTCCCGCTCCATCTCGTGCGCGTCGAGGCCGGGAACGACGACGGGCGGCTCCGGCACGGCGGCCGCCTTGGGCCCGTGCGCGGCCGAGCCGATCGCCGCGGCCAGCCGCGAGCGCTCGAAGGCGATCACCACGATCACCGAGACCAGCGCCGGCAGCCAGAAATAGAAGATCCGGAAGATGATCACCGCCGCGATGATCGCGTCCTTCTGCGCCTCGTCGGTGATGTGCATCGCGGTGATGAACACGATCTCGAACACGCCGAGGCCGCCCGGCGCGTGCGAGGCCAGTGCCACCGAGAACGAGGCCAGGAAGATCGCCAGGACCGGGATGAAGCCGGGATTCATCGCCTCCGGCAAAGCGAAGTAGATGATGCCCGCCGCGCCCAGGAGCTCCAGCGGTGCCGCCAGAAGCTGGCGTCCCATGATGCCGGGCCGGGGATACTCGAGCTTGAACGAGCGGATGTGGAGCGGGCGCAGGTGCAGGATCGAGCCGATCACGTACAGGCCGACGAAGCCCAGCATGCCGATGCCGACGATCAGCGCGGTCTTGGAATCGGTGAGGAAGCCCGGCAGCTTGCCCTCGAGCCGCGTCAGCAGGTGCGGATCGACCACCAGCGTGAAGCCGCCGAGGAGGACGGTCCCGAGGAAGAAGGTGAACGAGCAGAGCGCCACCAGCACGGCGACCTGCGCCGCCGTCAGGCCCTTGGCCGTGTAGGCCCGGTAGCGGACGAGCGCGCCCGAGAAGACCGAGGCGCCGATATTGTGCGACAGCGCGTAGGTCGTGAACGAGCAGAGCGAGACGAAGAGCCACGAGATGTGGCGGACGCCCAGATGCAGCAGGGCGATCCGGTCGTACCAGGCGAGTGCCGCGTAGGCGACCAGGGTCGAGAGGGCCGCCAGCAGGATCCGGTGCGGCGGGATCGCCAGAATCGCGGCCCAGATCGCCGAGAGCGAGGTCGTCTTCAATTCCTGGTAGAGGAAGTAGCCCGATATCACGACGGCCGCGAGGCCGATCAAGGGCCAGATGAACTCGCTGATCTTCTTCATGAACACCGACGCCCTGGGGAGAGCCCCTGATGCGCCGGCACGCGACGCGCTGCAAGCGGCATGAGACCGCCGCGATCCCCCTTGTCAGGTGATCGTGACGGTTTCGTGCCGCGGGAGCCGGTCAGCGGCCCGCCGGACCGCGTCAGCCCCGGGCGCGGTTGAGGCCGATCCCGTCCATGGCGGCCTGGTCGCGGGCCGATTCGGCAGCGCGCTCGGCGGTCCGCTCGCGATCGTTCAGGATCTCGACCTTCTTGAGCTCCTCGAACGCCTCGCCCAGTTCGGCCTTCGCCTCGGCGAGCTGGCCCTCGAGCGCCTGGGCGGACTGAATCATGTTGTCCCGGCGCGTCGCCGCCGCGCGGGCGTAGGTCGGGTAGGCGAAGTGACCGACGTCGGTGATGCCGGCCCGGGCCTCCTCGACGGCGACCTCGCGATCGAGCTCCACCGCCATGCGCTGGAAGTCGGCCATCATCATCTCGATCTGGGTCACGCGCCGGCGCTTCTCGTCGACCTGGAAGCGGCGCAGGCGGATCAGCGTGTCACGCGATTTCATCAGGACGCTCACTCCACGCAACGCTTGAGGCCGCGTCCGGGATCGTGCCCGGACCGAGCCTGTGCGCGAGCCTGCCCACGGCAGACCCGCCCGAATCCCCCACGTGCACCATGATCGCGCCGAAGCGTTAACGCCCCGGCCCACAGTGCCTAGGCCCCGCCGACGATCTCGGAGAGCCGTGCGTAACCATCGCCGATGGACGTTGCTTCTTCCTTACCCTGCCCCAGAAAAGCCTCAAGATGCGGCATGAGCGCGACCGCCTCGTCGACCTCCTGGGAGGAGCCGGCCCGGTAGGCGCCGAGGCGGATCAGCTCCTCCATGTCGGCGTAGGTCGACAGCAGCCGCCGCGCGCGCCGCACGACCGGGAGATAGGCTGGATCGCAGGAGCGCGGCATGGTGCGCGAGACCGAGCGCAACACGTTGATCGCCGGGTAGCGCCCGCGCTCCGCGATGGCGCGCTCCATGACGATGTGGCCGTCGAGGATGCCACGCACCGCGTCCGCCACGGGCTCGTTGTGGTCGTCGCCCTCGACCAGGACGGTGAACAGGGCCGAGATCGTCCCCTGCCCCACCCCGGGGCCGGCGCGCTCGAGCAGGCGCGGCAGCTCCGAGAAGACGGTCGGCGTGTAGCCCTTGGCGGTCGGCGGCTCGCCGGCGGCGAGGCCGATATCGCGCTGGGCCATGGCGAAGCGCGTGATCGAGTCGATCATGCACAGGACCTTGGCGCCCTGATCGCGGAAGTGCTCGGCGACCGACAGGGTCACGTAGGCCGCGTTCCGGCGCATCAGGGCCGGCTCGTCGGAGGTCGCCACCACGACCACCGAACGCGCGAGGCCGGCGGCGCCCAGATCGTCCTGGAGGAATTCCTGCACCTCGCGGCCGCGCTCGCCCACGAGGCCGATCACCGCCACGTCGGCGGCCGTGTAGCGGGCGAGCATCGACAGCAGCACGGACTTGCCGACGCCCGACCCGGCGAAGATGCCCATCCGCTGGCCCGCGCACATGGTCAGGAAGGTGTTGATGCATCGGACGCCGAGATCGAGCGGACCGCCGACCCGGGTGCGGGCATGGGCCGGGGGCGGATCCGCGCGCAGGGGATAGACGTCGGGCCCCTGCGCCAGGGGGCCGAGCCCGTCGACCGGCCGCCCGAGGGCGTCGATCACCCGGCCCAGCCACGCGCCGGAGGGCCGGATCGCGCCGGCCGATTCGTCGCGGACATAGGCCGGGCAGCCGCGCCGCACGCCCTCGAGCGAGCCGAACGGCATCGCGAGTGCCCGATCGCCCTGGAAGCCGATGACCTCGCACGGGACCAGCCCGTGGCCGTTGGCGCCCTCGACGTCGACCCGGCCGCCGAGTCGCATCGCGGCCACGGGTCCGGCGACCTCGACCAGCAGGCCGCGGATCGCCACGACCCGCCCGAACGTCTCCAGCACCTCGATCCGCTCCAGGGCGGCCCGCGCCGACGCGAGGGAAGCAACGGATCTTGCCGGATCCTGTGTCATCGGCCTGGCTCTCAACGCTTCGTTTACCGGCCTCCTTAACACTGCGGGTCACGGGCTCGTAGCGGCTCGATCCGGGTCGCGGCCGTGGTCGCGCCCGACGAAGTCGTACCGGTGTGTCCGACGGACAACACCGGGGATCGGATCGTTGCGGAGGAAGTACTTACGCCGAAGGGGGCGAGCGGCCTGGACGCGGACGGAACGGAATCGGGACCGTGGGCGTGACCGGAGAGGCGATGTTTCTCCTGTCAAGCTCGCGGAACTGCGAACGAGACGCTTGCGGGCAGGAATCAGGTTTTGTTAACGATTAATCCATAGCGTTCCACGTCAAGAGCGACGGAGCGCCCGTCCACAGGCCGGTGGCGGGCGAAGGCTGGGACGTGTCTGCGCGCTGATGCGGCCGGCGGGGCTGGGGACCGACGATGCGGGTACTTTTGATCGAGGACGACAGCGCGACCGCGCAGAGCATCGAGCTGATGCTCAAGTCCGAGAACTTCAACACCTACACCACCGACCTCGGGGAAGAGGGTGTCGATCTCGGTAAGCTGTACGACTACGACATCATCCTCCTCGATCTGAACCTGCCCGACATGTCGGGCTACGAGGTGCTCCGCTCGCTGCGCGTGGCGAAGGTGAAGACGCCGATCCTGATCCTGTCCGGCATGGCCGGCATCGAGGACAAGGTGAAGGGCCTCGGCTTCGGCGCGGACGACTACCTCACCAAGCCGTTCCACAAGGACGAGCTGGTGGCGCGCATCCACGCCATCGTGCGCCGCTCGAAGGGTCACGCCCAGTCGGTCATCACCACCGGCGACCTGATCGTTAACCTCGACCAGAAGACCGTCGAGGTCGGCGGCGCCCGGGTGCACCTCACCGGCAAGGAGTACCAGATGCTGGAACTCCTCTCGCT
>NZ_JBQEPK010000047.1:0-36296 GCF_052045615.1 Methylobacterium sp. 22177
AGGTCACAGGTTCAAATCCTGTCCCCGCAACCAAATCCCGACACACAGAACCCGCCGCGCCCCCAAGCGCGGCGGGTTCTGCGTTTGTCCGGACCCGGACCGGGCCGGAACGCCTCATCCGGTTCGCCGTCGGTCCCCTTCCAGATTCTCCGTCGCTCGCCGCGCAGGTCCGATCGCCGACAGGCTCTCTGAGGTTGTCCTCTCGCCCTTGAGGTATCGACCGGCGACGCCCTCCGAATGCACAATCGACGGGCAGAAACGGACTCGGAAGCTCTAAAGCCTGCGCCGCATCGCACCTTCGGCTGTAGAGCGGAGGCCCTTCCCGATCGTAAGGACAATCTGGCAATATCGATTGCGCACAAGCGAGAATCCGGTAGGCATTACTCCTTGAGGTTGAGCGATCAAGATCACTCTTCTTACGCTATTTGGGACCGTATACCCCAATTCCGAATTTAAGACTTGACCCATCTTCCAGATGCGATTGTATCAGGCGTCCGAATCGCGACGCAGTGCTTGCGTTCTGGCGAGTTTCGTCATCACGAGAAGGCAACGCACACGACATGGCCCAGTCGAACGGCGGCTCTCTCCGCTTCGTCACGCTCGCCTCCGAGATCGTCTCGGCCTATGTGAGCCACAATCACGTGCAGAGCGCGGATCTGCCCGGCCTCCTCAACGAGGTGCACGCGGCGATCCGGGGGATCTGCGACGCCGGCCAGAGCCAGCCGATCGCCAAGGCGACCGCGCAGGAGATCCGGCGCTCGATCAATCCGGATTTCCTGATCTCGTTCGAGGATGGGAAGCCCTACAAGACGCTGCGCCGGCACCTCACCCTGCGCGGCCTGACCCCGGAGGCCTACCGCGCCAAGTGGGGCCTCGCCTCGGACTACCCGATGACGGCCCAGAGCTATTCCGAGCAGCGCTCGCAGCTCGCCCGGTCCCTGGGCCTCGGTCAGCCGCGCGCCGCCGCGGCGGCCGCGCCCGAGAACGAGCCCGCGCCGCAGCCCGCCGGGAAGCGGCGGGCGCGCAGCAAGGAAGCCGTCTGACGGCGACCGCCCCCCCTGCGGCGAAGGTGTCGTCGACCTGCCGCAATCGACCCCGATAGCGTGAGGCCGCACGGTGCGCCTGCCTTCTCTCGGCCTGGACGGCGCGCCCGCCCAGACGCCGGAGCCCTGCATGCTGACCCGCCTCACCCTGCCCGCCCTCGTCGCAGCCCTGCTGGCCGCCAGCCCGGCCGCGGCGCAGATGGCGCGGACGGAGACCCGGGAGCCTGCGAAGGACGGCACCGCGAAGGTCGTGCCGCTCAGCAAGGCCGACGTGCAGCTCTCCTTCGCCCCCGTGGTGAAGCGGGCCGCGCCGTCGGTGGTGAACGTCTACGCCTCCCACGTGGACAAGCGCTCCAGCGCGCGCACCAGCGCCATGGAGGAGTTCATGCGCCGCTTCTTCGGCGAGCCGGAGGGCGGTCGCGGTCCCCGGGGTGACCGGGCGCAGCGGTCCCTGGGCTCGGGCGTCCTGGTCGATGCCGACGGGCTCGTGATCACCAACAACCACGTCATCGACAACATGAACGAGGTCCGGATCGCCCTGGCGGATCGCCGCGAGTTCGAGGCCACGATCGTGATGCGCGACACCCGCACCGACCTCGCGGTGCTCAAGATCAAGGAGCCGCCGAAGGGCCTCGTGCCGATGCCGTTCGGCGATGCCGATGCCCTGGAGGTCGGCGACTTCGTGATGGCGATCGGCAACCCGTTCGGCGTCGGCCAGACGGTGACGCAGGGCATCGTCTCGGCCCTGGCGCGCACGCAGGTCGGCTCGGCGGACTATCAGTACTTCATCCAGACCGACGCGGCGATCAACCCGGGCAATTCCGGCGGCGCGCTGGTGGACCTGCGCGGCCAGCTCGTCGGCATCAACACCGCGATCTACTCGCAATCGGGCGGCAGCCACGGCATCGGCTTCGCGATCCCGGTGGGCATGGTCAAGGCGGTGGTCGACGCCGCCCGCGACGGGGCGAGCGTGGTGCGCCGGCCCTGGCTCGGGGCGCGGATCCAGAGCGTGACACCCGACATCGCCGACAGCATGGGTCTCGACCACCCGACCGGCGTGCTGGTGGCGAGCCTCCAGCCCAAGAGCCCGGCCGAGGAGGCGGGCCTGAAGCGCGGCGACCTGATCCTCACGGTCGACGGCCAGGAGGTGGCCGACCCGGAGGCCTTCGGCTACCGCTTCGCCCTGAAGGGCGTGCAGGGCCACGCCCGGTTCGGGATCCTGCGCGGCACGGCCCGGCAGACGGTCTCGGTCAAGCTCGCCCCGGCTCCCGAGACGCGCCCGCGGGACGTGCTCAAGGTGAAGACCCGCTCGCCGTTCGTCGGCGCGACCCTCGTCAACACCTCGCCGGCGGTGGCCGAGGAGATGCAGGTGGACTTCCCGGCCGAGGGCGTGGCCGTGCAGGCGGTGGACGAGAACTCCATCGCGGCCCGGGTCGGGCTGCAGAAGGGCGACGTGATCGTGGCGGTCAACGGCGTGCCGATGTCGACCACCAAGGATCTCGACCGGGTCACCCGCAACAGCCTCAATTCGTGGGAGGTCGCGATCAACCGCAACGGCGAGATCCTGACCTCGGTGTTCGGCGGCTGATCCCGTCCGGGGGCGCCAGGTCCGTGGCCGTGGGCAAGCCCCGGCTCCCGGCTTGCGCCCCCGGCCGCGCCCGGTGTTGATGCGCGGATGTCCGACCTGTTCGCCTCCGCGGAACCGCCTCCCGCGCCGGATCCCGGCCGCGCCCCCGGTGCCGAGGCCGCCCGCCCGCTGGCGGACCGGCTGCGCCCGCAGACCCTCGCCGAGGTCGTCGGCCAGGAACACCTGACCGGGGAGGGCGGGGCGCTCACGCGCCTGCTGCGGGGACGGACGCTCGGCTCGCTGATCTTCTGGGGACCGCCCGGCACCGGCAAGACCACGGTGGCGCGGCTGCTCGCCCAGGGCACGGACCTGCATTTCGAGCAGATCTCGGCGATCTTCTCCGGCGTGCCCGACCTGCGGAAGGTGTTCGAGGCCGCCCGCAAGCGCCGGGCGACCGGGCAGGGGACCCTGCTGTTCGTCGACGAGATCCACCGGTTCAACCGGGCGCAGCTCGACGCCTTCCTGCCGGTGATGGAGGACGGGACCGTCACGCTGGTGGGCGCGACGACGGAGAATCCGTCCTTCGAGCTCAACGCCGCGCTCCTGTCCCGCGCCCGGGTGCTGCTGTTCCGGGCGCTCGACCCGGGCGCCGTCGCGCGGCTCCTGGTCCGGGCCGAGGCGCTGACGGGCCAGGCCCTGCCGCTCACCGAGGAGGCCCGGGGCGTGCTGGTCCGCATGGCCGACGGGGACGGTCGGGCGGCCCTGACGCTGGCGGAGGAGGTCTGGCGCTCGGCCCGACCCGGCGAGACCCTCGACGCCGAGGCGCTTCAAGAGATCGTGCAGCGGCGCGCGCCGATCTACGACAAGGCGCAGGAGGGCCACTACAACCTGATCTCGGCGCTCCACAAGACCGTCCGCGGCTCGGACCCGGACGCGGCGCTCTACTATCTCTGCCGGATGCTCGATGCCGGCGAGGACCGGCTGTTCATCGCCCGCCGGCTGGTGCGCATGGCGGTGGAGGATATCGGGCTCGCCGACCCGCAGGCGCTGGTGGTGGCCAACGCCGCCAAGGACGCCTTCGACTTCCTCGGCAGCCCCGAGGGCGAGCTGGCCCTCGCCCAGGCGGCGATCTACCTCGCCTGCGCGCCGAAATCGAACGCCGTCTACACCGCCTACAAGGCCGCGACGCGCCTCGCCAAGGAGGCGGGCTCCCTGCCGCCGCCGCGCACCATCCTCAACGCGCCGACCAAGCTGATGAAGCGGATCGGCTACGGCGAGGGCTACCGCTACGACCACGACGAGCCCGACGCCTTCTCGGGCCAGGATTACTGGCCCGACGCGCTGGGGCGCCAGCACCTCTATCAGCCGACCGAACGGGGCTACGAGAACCGCATCGCCGAGCGGCTCGACCGCTGGGAGGCGTTGCGGAAGGAACGGCGCGGGGAGGGGTAGGCGGCCTCACAGATCGAGGGGCGCGTTGTCGATCACCTCCTTCATCACGAAGAAGGTCCGGGTCTGGCGCACCCCCGGCAGGCCGATCAGCGTGGCGCTGTGGAGGCGGTTGAAGTCGGCCATGTCGGAGACCCGGATCTTCAGCATGTAGTCGAAGTCGCCGGCCACGAGGTGGCAGTCGAGGAGCGCGGGAATCGCCCGCACGGCCGCCTCGAATTCCGAGAAACTCTCGGGGGTCGAGCGGTCGAGCACGACGCCGACGAAGACCAGGGTGCCGCGTCCGACCCGCATCGGATCGATCAGCGCCCGGACCGCCCGCACGAACCCGTCCGCGAACAGGCGCTGGATCCGGCGATGGCAGGTGGCCGCGCTGGTGCCGACCCGCTCGGCGATCTCGGCATTGGCCATGCGCCCGTCCGCCTGGAGGAGGCGGAGGATCTTCTGGTCGATCCGGTCGAGCCCTGCGGACATGGACGATTCTTTCAGGGTCACAGCTCAATCCGGAATTCTCTGCAGCTGAGGCGCCCAGCAACGCAAGTGGCGGGATGTCTGAGCTGAAAGATCGAGAGCACCTTTCATCGCGGATCGGGTAGTTTTCCCCGCGCCTCGAAGACGGAGCCGGGCCTCGCGCCGGGCCGTCCCCGAGGCCTCGCTTCGACGCGTCCGGGCCCGGCGGAGACCGCTCCTGCCCCCGGCCGCGCCCCGAGACCCGGAGAGACCCGATGCTGGACAAATTCGAGCGCTATCCCCTGACCTTCGGCCCGACGCCGATCGAGCCGCTCAAGCGCCTGACCGCGCATCTCGGCGGGGAGGTCGAGCTCTACGCCAAGCGCGAGGATTGCAATTCCGGCCTCGCCTACGGCGGCAACAAGCTGCGCAAGCTCGAGTACATCGTGCCGGACGCCATCGCGAGCGGCGCCGACACGCTGGTGTCGATCGGCGGCGTGCAGTCGAACCACACCCGCATGGTCGCGGCGGTCGCCGCCAAGATCGGGATGAAGTGCCGGCTGATCCAGGAGGCCTGGGTGCCGCACGAGGACGCGGTCTACGACCGGGTCGGCAACATCCTCCTGTCGCGGATCATGGGCGCGCAGACGCAGCTCGTCGATGACGGGTTCGACATCGGCATCCGCGATTCGTGGAAGCGGGCGCTCGCCGAGGTCGAGGCCGAGGGCGGCAAGCCCTACGCGATCCCGGCCGGCGCCTCCGTGCACAAGTACGGCGGGCTCGGCTACGTCGGCTTCGCGGAGGAGGTCCGCAAGCAGGAGGCCGAGATGGGCCTGCGCTTCGACTACGTGGTGGTCTGCACGGTGACGGGCTCGACCCATGCCGGCATGCTGGTGGGCTTCTCGGCCGACGGGCGCGCCCGCAACGTCATCGGCATCGACGCCTCCTGCACACCGGCCCAGACCAAGGCCCAGGTCCTCGACATCGCCCAGAACACCGCCGCCCTGGTCGGCGCGGGTGACATCGTGGCCGACGACGTGGTGCTCAACGAGGATTACGCCTACCCGGTCTACGGCGTGCCCTCGAAGGAGACCGTGGAGGCGATCCGGCTCTCGGCCCGGCTCGAGGGGATGATCACCGACCCGGTCTACGAGGGGAAGTCGATGCAGGGCATGATCGACCTCGTGAAGAAGGGCTTCTTTCCGAAGGGCTCGAAGGTGCTCTACGCCCATCTCGGCGGCGCACCGGCGCTGAACGGCTACAGCTACACGTTCCGCAACGGCTGAGGCGGGATCGGAAGGCCTGCCCGGCCTCTCCCTTCCACCCGCCCCTGTCCTGAGGTGCGGCGAAGCCGCCTCGAAGGAGCCCTCCTTCGGGGCCTGCGCTCCGGCGCCTCAGGACGGGGTCGCGCGTGGGACCGGTCGGCCGGCACCCGCGTCGTCCCACCTGCCCTATATGGCGGCCTGCGCCAGCAACGGCGCGGGACCCGAACCGGAGAGGGCAAGGATGATCGCACCGGCACGCGCATTGCTCCTGACGGCCCTGCTCGCCCTGGGCGCGCCCGCCGCGCGGGCCGCCTCGGGACCGGCCGTGGAGGCCGAGAACGGGATGGTGGTCTCGTCCCAGCGCCTCGCCTCGCAGGTGGGCGCCGACATCCTGAGGGCCGGCGGCAACGCCGTCGACGCCGCGGTGGCGGTGGCCTACGCCGAGGCGGTGGTGAACCCCTGCTGCGGCAATCTCGGCGGCGGCGGCTTCCTGGTGCTCCACAGCGCCGACGGGCGCAGCCGATTCATCAACTTCCGCGAGACGGCTCCGGCGGCCGCGACCCGAGACATGTATCTCGACGCCGCCGGCACCGTCGTGAAGGGCGCGAGCCTGCGCGGCTGGAAGGCGGCCGGCGTGCCCGGGACGGTGCTCGGCCTCAACACCGCGCTCGCCGCGTACGGGACCCTGCCGCTGGCCCAGGTGATGGCGCCGGCGATCGCGCTCGCCCGGGACGGGTTCGTGCTGACCCGGGGCGATACCGACATCCTCGAATCCGGCACGAAGGTGTTCGCGGGCCAAGCGAACGTCGCCCGGATCTTCCTGCGCCCGGACGGCAGCCCCTGGCGGCCCGGGGACCGGCTGGTCCAGGCCGACCTCGCCCGCACCCTCCAGGCCATCGCCGACCGCGGCGCGGACGCGTTCTACAGGGGCGCGATCCCGGCCGCCGTGGAGGCGGCCTCCCGGGCGGGCGGCGGCCTGCTGACGGCGTCCGACTTCGCCGCCTACACGGTGACGCAGTCCGAGCCGCTCACCTGCCGCTACCGGGGCGCGACGATCCTGTCGGCGCCCCCGCCCTCGTCGGGCGGGACCACGCTCTGCGAGATCCTCACCGTCCTCGACGGCTACGACCTGCGGGCCGCCGGGTTCAACTCGGCCCGGACCGTGCACCTGATGGTCGAGGCGATGCGGCGCGCCTACGCGGACCGCAACCTGCTGCTCGGCGACCCGGCCTTCGTGGAGAACCCGGTCGACCGGCTGCTGTCGCCGGCCTACGCGGAGACGCTCCGGGCCTCGATCCGCCCAGACCGGGCGACCCCGTCGGCGGAGATCCGGCCGGATCCCGGCCCGGAGACGCGGGAACGGCCCGAGACCACCCACATCTCGGTGATGGACAGGGCCGGCAACGCGGTCGCGCTGACCTACACGATCAACGGCTATTTCGGCGCCGGGGTGATCGCCGGCGACACCGGGTTCTTCCTCAACGATGAGATGGACGACTTCACGGTCAAGACCGGGGTGCCGAACCTGTTCGGCCTCGTGCAGGGGACGAAGAACGCGATCCAGCCGGGCAAGCGCCCGCTCTCGTCCATGGCGCCCACGATCGTGCTGCGCGACGGCAGGGTCGCGCTGGTGGCGGGCTCGCCGGGGGGCTCGCGGATCATCACGATCAACGCGCAGACGCTGATCAACATGCTCGACTTCGGCATGGAGCCGCAGGAGGCGGTGGACGCCCCGCGCATCCACCACCAGTGGCTGCCCGACACGATCTACGCCGAGCCCTTCGCGCTCTCGGCGGACACGCAGGGCCTCCTGCGGGGCATGGGCCACACGATCGTCGAGCAGAAGCCCTGGGGCGCACAGGAACTCATCGCGGTCCGCGCCGCGGCGCCCGCCCTGCCGGAGGCCGCGTCGTCGGGCAACGACGCCTCGCGCACGGAGCGGATGCGGCCGGGCCTGCTCTACGGCGCCAACGACAACCGCCGGCCGGCCGGCGCGGCTGTGGGGGAGTAGGGGAGGGTCCCGGAGGCCGCGCGGCACCGCGCGGGCTCGGGTCCCGGATCAGCCTCCGCGGCGACCCGGGCGTCCGGGGCAGGGGGCGCACGGCCCGCCGGGGCGTCGAACACGGGCGCCGCTTAGCCCTCTCCCGCCTCCCGCGCCACGGCGCGGAACCCGATGTCGCGCCGGCAGAAACCCTCCGGCCAGTCGATCCGGGCCACCGCCGCGTAGGCGCGGGCCTTGGCGTCGGTGACGCTGTCGCCGAGGGCCGTCACCGCCAGGACCCGGCCGCCGTCGGCGAGCAGCTGCCCGTCCTCGGCGCGGGTGCCGGCCTGGAACACGTGGACCCCGTCGCCCTCGGCGGCGTCGACGCCCCGGATCACCGAGCCCCGGACCACGGCGCCCGGGTAGCCGGCCGCCGCCATCACCACGGTGAGGGCCGCCCGGTGGGGATCGAATTCCAGGCCCACGCCGGACAGGTCGCCGTCGCAGGCCGAGAGCAGGGCCGGCACGAGGTCGGAGGCGAGGCGCGGCATCAGCACCTGCGCCTCGGGGTCGCCGAAGCGGGTGTTGTACTCGATCAGCTTGGGGCCGTCGGCGGTGAGCATCAGGCCGGCGTACAGGATGCCGGTGAACGGGCAGCCGCGGGCCCGCATGCCGGCGAGCGTCGGCGCGATGATCTCGGCCATGACCCGGGCCTCGATCTCCGGGGTGACCACCCGGGCCGGGGAATAGGCGCCCATGCCGCCGGTATTGGGACCGCGGTCGCCGTCGAAGACCCGCTTGTGGTCCTGGGCGGTGCCGAGGGGGATCGCCCGCGTGCCGTCGCACAGGGCGAAGAAGCTCGCCTCCTCGCCGAACAGGCACTCCTCGACCACCACCTCGGCGCCGGGCTCGGCGAAGAGGGCGGTCAGCGCGTCCTCGGCCTGGTCGACGGTTTCGGCCACGGTGACGCCCTTGCCGGCGGCGAGGCCGTCGGCCTTCACGACGATCGGGGCCCCCTGCTGGCGGACATAGGCCAGCGCCGGCTCCAGTTCGGTGAAGCGCGCGAAGGCGGCGGTGGGGATGTTGCAGGCGGCGCAGAGATCCTTGGTGAAGCCCTTCGAGCCCTCGAGCCGGGCGGCGTCGCGGGTCGGCCCGAAGGCGCGGATCCCGGCGGCCTTCAGGTCGTCCACCAGGCCGGCGACGAGGGGCGCCTCGGGCCCGACCACCACGAGGCCGATCGACTCCGCCGCGCAGAAGGCGGCCACGGCCGCGTGGTCCGTGACCTTGAGGTCCGGTCGGTTGGTCCCGTGGCGGGCCGTGCCGGGATTGCCCGGCGCCGTGAACAGGCGGGTGCAGAGCGGGCTCTGGGCCAGTCGCCAGGCCAGGGCGTGCTCGCGGCCGCCGGAGCCGATCAGCAGGATGTTCATGCGCACGCCACCATGGGCCCAGCTTCTGGGGGAAGCGTGCCCGCGGGAAAAGGTTTTTTTCGGGCTTTCCCCGCTCTGCGCGGATATCCCGGCGGCTCGGAGGCCGATGTCAGCAGCCGATGCAGACGCTCGTGTTGAGGCCGCCCCCCCGCCGCACGACCCCGTTGCGGCCGATATGGCGGCCCCGGTACACGTCCCCGCGGACGCCCCGATAGGGCAGGTAGGGCCCGAAGGAGTCGGCCTGGACGTTGCGCTGGATCGTCTGGTTCAGCGTGTTGAAGTCCGAGACCCGCTGCTGGTTGAGCGACCGGATCTGGCCCTGCAGGGCAAACGAGGCGTTGGCGGCGTTCGGGTCGTTCTGCTGCACCTGCGCCCGGGCGGAGCTCGCCGGGAGGGCGAGCGCCAGGACGAGGAGCGCGCGGGACGCGGCGCGCATGGGTCCCTCCGTGGGAGATTCGAGCGGTCTTCGGAAACGCTTGTCCGAAGTCGACGCGCCAGGATCGGTCCGGGTTCCCGGGCGCGTCAACCCGGCACGACGGGGGATTTCGTCTCCGGCAGGGCCTCGACGAGCTTGGGATCCAGACCGGTATGGGCCTGGACCAGGGGGTGCGGTGTGAGGGCCAGCCACTGCGTCAGGGAGATGTCGGCGTAGCGCGGGCTCTTGAACATCTCCAGGAAGGTCAGGGTCGTGTCGCCGGTATTCTCGATATAGTGCCCCATGGCGAAGGGCACGTAGCCGACGTCGCCGGCCCGGTAGTCGAAGGTGCGGGCCTTCGATTCCGAGCCGAACACCGTCATCCGGCCCTGGCCGGAGAGGTAGTACTGCCACTCGTCGCTGTTCGGGTGCCAGTGCAGCTCGCGCAGCCCTCCGGGCTCGACCTCGACCAGCGCCGCCGCGATCGTCACGGAGGCCGGGAACACCGTGGAATCGGTGACGCGCACGCTGCCGCCCCGGGTGCGGACCGGCTCCTGCGCCAGCATCCGGTGGCTGAAGGTCTTCGGCACCGGCCCGGAGCCGCCCATCTTGTCGGCCGCGAGCGGTCCCGGCTTGGGACCGGGGAAGATGTAGAGTTCCTTCTGCGGAACCTCGGCGAAGGCGGCCTCGGGCAGGCCGAAGTTCTTGGCGAGCACGTCCGTCGGCGTGTGCGCCAGCCAGTCGGTCAGCAGGAAGGTGGAATCCTCCGAGAAGCCGCCGTCGTCGAACACGAGCAGGAACTCGCAGCCGTCGACCCCGTCGGCGGCGAGCCCCTGGATCGAGTGCGGGATGCCGCCCGGGAAGTACCAGAGATCGCCCGCGCCGACGTCGTCCGCGAAGGTGCGCCCGTCCTGGTCGACCGCGGTGATCCGGGCCTTGCCCTTGATCATGTAGGCCCACTCGGCTTCCTTGTGCCAGTGCATCTCGCGGACCGCGCCGGCCTTGAGCCGCATGTTGACCCCCGCCATGGCCTTGGAGACCGGCAGCTCGCGGATCGTGGTCTGGCGCGCCCAGCCGCCCTCCTCCAGCCGCATGTGGCTGTCCGCGAAGGACCATTTCAGGTTCGGCATCGTGCCGTGATCGGTGGCGGGCGGCGCCAGGGTGAACGGCTCCTCGGCGGCGCGAGGCCTGTTCTGCGGGCCCAGGATGTCGGCCCCCTTGCCGCCGCGCTCGGGACGGGGCGCGGAGGGCCCGGCGGATTGCGCCGCGGCGGAGGATGCCGCCATCGCGCCGCCGGCGGCTGCGATGACGGCGCGCCTGGAGATCTCGGTCATCGTGGATCGGTCCCTGCGTCAGTGGCAGGGAAACCGGTCGCGTGCTCGGAGGATCCGCGGACGGGCCGCACTGTGCGCTGCGGCATCTCGCCCGGAGACCGCGCGCGGTCTATGCATTGCGTACGGCGCATTGGATACGGCACCGGACGCGTCCCGACCGGGCGCCGATGCGGCGGTTCAGGCGCGGCGCGACCCGAGGGCAGGATGGCGGACCGGGACAGTTCAGCCGCGGACGGAACCGTCCCGCCCGCCCGCGGCGGCCGCCGGTGGCTCGCCCTGCTGGCGCTGGCGGGCCTCGGTGCCCTCGGATACCGCCTGTGGCCGGAAGCGTCCCGCGCGGCGAGTCCGCCCGCCGCCGCCGAGGCGAAGCCGCCGACCGTGCGAGTCGCCGCCGCGGCCCGGGCCTCCGACACCCTGAGCCTGACCCAGACGGGCACCACCCAGGCGTTCGACATCGCGAACCTCTACCCGCGGGCGACCGGCTACATCGTCGAGCGCAAGGTCGATATCGGCTCGCACGTGAAGGCGGGCGACCTGCTGTTCCGGATCAGCGCGCCCGACCTCGACCAGCAGCTGGTCCAGGCCCAGTCGCAGGTGCTGCAGCTCCAGGCGGCGCTGATCCAGGCGCGGGCGATGGTGGACCAGGCCGAGGCCAACCGCCACCTCGCCGACGTCACCAACCGGCGGACCTCGACACTGGCCGGCACCGGGGTCGAGACCCGGCAGAACGCCGACACGTCCCAGGCCGGGGTGCTGGCGCAGACCGCCAACGTCGACGCCGCCAGGGCCGCCGTGAAGGTCGCGGAGGCGAACATCGCCGCCCAGGAGGCGCAGGTCGCCCGGCTCAAGGTCCTGACCGGGTTCGAGGAGATCCGCGCGCCCTTCGACGGGGTGGTGACGGCCCGCAACAACGACGTCGGCGACGCGGTCACGGCGGACACCAATACGGGGGCGCCGCTCCTCACGCTGAACCGCGACGACGTGCTGCGCATGGCGGTGAACGTGCCGCTCTACGCCGCCGACGGCGTCCGCGACGGGCTGGCCGCCAAGGTCGAGGTGGCGCAGATCCCGGGCCGGATCTTCCCCGGCACGGTCTCGCGCTCGTCGACGACGCTGCTCTCGGCCGCGCGCACGCTGGTCACGCAGGTCGACATCCCCAATCCCGACGGCGCGCTGCGGCCGGGGCTCTACATCACCATCACGCTGGAGATCCCGCGCGTCTCGCCCGCCGTGACGGTGCCGAACGACGCCCTGATCTTCGACCAGCACGGGACCCGCGTGGCCGTGGTCGAGGCGGCCGGGGAGGGGGGCGGCGTGGTGCGGATGCGCCCGGTCACGATCTTCCGGCAGACCCGCACGCTGCTGGAACTGCGCGACGGCCTGAGCGGCGGCGAGCGCGTCGTCGTGGGGCCGCCGGCCTCGCTGCGCGACGGCGACAGGGTCACCCTGCGTCCGGAGGACCGGGCCGGGGCGTGAGCCGCGCTGTGGGCGGCGGCCGTACGCGCGGCACGGGACGGGCGCCCGCCGTCCGGCCGCCGTGTCCAGCCCTGGGACAGCTCCGGCGGCGATAAGCGCCGGGCACGCGGCGGCCGACGCGGGGTCAGACCCCGGCGCCGCCGTGACCGGCCGGCTCAGGAAGCGGATCTCACCGCCGTGGCACTCGGAACGATAGCGCTGTCGATCGCGCTGCTTGGGCTCGCCCTGGCGATCCTCGGGCTGACACTGGCCCTCGCGGGGGGGACCTGGTTCTACGTCGCCCTGGGCGTGGGCGTGCTGGCCTCCGGCGTCGAGCTGGCCCGGCGGCGGCAGCGCGGCCTCGGGATCTACGCGCTGGTGCTGGCCGCGGCCTTCGCCTGGACGGTCGGCGAGGTCGGGCTCGACAAGTGGCAATGGATCCCGCGCGGGGCCCTGCTCCTCCTCATCGGACTCGTGCTCTGCCTGCCCCCCGTGGTGCGGCGCCTGCGCGACGCGCCGGAGCGGCCCTGGAAGCCTGGCCTCGGGAACGGCCCGCTCGCCCTCCGGGTCGTCGTGCTGCTGATCGCGGCCTCGGGTGCCGCGTCCTGGTTCTTCGACCCGGTCGAGACGCGGGGCAGCCTGCCGAAGGTCGCGGGGGCGGGGCCCGCCGCCGTCGATCCGAGCGGCGTTCCCTATCCGGCCGACGATTGGGTCGCCTACGGCGGCACCAATCTCGGCCAGCGCTACTCGGCGCTGGCGGACATCAGCACCGCCAATGTCCGGGGCCTCGCCGTGGCCTGGGAGCACCATACCGGCGACCTGCGCGGCGACAGCCGGGCGGATCCGAAGGAATTCACCTTCGAGGCCACGCCCATCAAGGTGAACGGGCTGCTCTACCTCTGCACGCCGCACAACATCGTCCAGGCCCTGGAGCCCGAAACCGGCCGGCTGGTCTGGGCCTTCGACCCGAAGATGGCGCGGGACGGCCAGTACCAGCACCAGACCTGCCGCGGCGTGTCCTACAACGACTCGACCGGCTACGCGCCGCCCGCCGAGGCCGATGCGGACAGGGCCGCCGCCGTCGTGGCCGCGGTCGCCGAATGTCCGCGCCGGATCATCGCGGCCTCGGTCGACGCGCGCCTCTACGCGCTGAACGCCGAGACCGGCGCCCCGTGCAGGACCTTCGGGGCGGACGGGTTCGTCGACCTGAAGGCGCAGATGCCGAACCTCCGGCGCGCCGCCTATCAGCAGACCTCGGCGCCGCTGGTGACCCGGGACCTCATCGTCCTCGGCAGCGCCATCGCCGACAACTACTACGCGGACAACCCCTCGGGCGTGATCCGTGCCTTCGACGTGCGCACCGGCGCGATCGTCTGGAAGTTCGACGCCGGCAAGCCCGACGCGACCGCGCCGCTGCGGCCCGGCGACAAGTACGAGCCCAACTCGGCGGTGGCCTGGACGCAGTTCTCGGCCGACGAGGCCCTGGGGCTCGTCTACGTGCCGTTCGGCAACCGGGCGCCCGATCAGGTGGGCGTGGCCCGGTCGAGGGCCGACGAGGCCCTCATCGACGCCCTGGCGGCGCTGGATCTGGAGACGGGCACGCTGCGCTGGGCGTTCCGGACCACGTATCACGACCTCTGGGACCGCGATAACCCGTCCCAGCCGGTCCTCCTCACCCTGCCGCAGGGCGAGGGGACGGTGCCGGCGATCCTGATCCCCACCAAGGTCGGCAACGTCTGGGTCCTCGACCGCCGCACCGGCGCCCCGATCCGGCCGGTCTCCGAGGTCCCGGTCTCGACCCGGACCGACATCCCGGGGGAGACGCCGTCCCCGGTCCAGCCGATGTCGTCCCTCCGCTTCACGCCGGCGCCGCTGACGGAGGCCGGCATGTGGGGCGTCACGCCCTTCGACCAGATTCAGTGCCGCCTCGCCTTCCGGTCGAACCGCTACGACGGCAACCCGTTCACACCGCCCCAGGCGTCGGAGGGCGCGATCGTCTGGCCCGGCAATATCGGGGTGTTCAACTGGGGGTCGGTAGCGGTCGATCCGGTCCATCACTGGATGATCGCGACGCCGCAATACCTGCCCTACATCTACCGCCTGCTCCCGCGCCCGCCGGGCGAGCCGGAACGGCGCCTCGTCGGCGCCGATCCCGAGGCGAGCCCGGTCAACGAGAATCTCGGCGGCCCCTACGCGGTCTCCATCGCGCACATGCGCTCCGCCCTCGGCATCCCCTGCAGCGCGCCGCCCTGGGGCGTGCGGGTCGGCGTGAATCTCGCCGACGGCACGCTCGCCTGGAAGCGCCGCAACGGCACGGTCGCGGGGCAGAAGGTCGGCGGCCTGGCGGTCCCGCTCCCCCTGGAGATGGGCATGCTGGCCCACGGCGGCACCCTGACCACGGCGGGCGGCGTCGCGTTCACGGCCGCCACGCTCGACGACCGCATGCGCGGCTACGACATGCGGACCGGTGAGGTCCTGTGGTCCACGACGTTGCCGGCCGGCGGCCAAGCCACGCCGATGACCTATCGCGGCCGCGACGGCCGGCAGTACGTGGTGATCGCGGCGGGCGGGCACGGCGCCCTCGGCACCACGCCGGGCGACTCGGTCATCGCCTTCAGGCTGGAGTGAGCCGTCGCGCGCCGGCCGGCCGCCGAAGCGGGCGCTGCGGCGGCTTCGGCGAGGCCCCGGCCCTTCCGGCCGGGGCGGCGTTCTAGGCCGCGAGCCGGGCCCGCGCGTCGGTGCGGGCGAGGCGGGCCAGCAGGTACTCGACCTCGGCCTTCGCCTGCGCGGTCAGAGCCTGCGACGGCTTGCGCTGCGCGTCGGACGCGAAGATCCCCCGGCGCATGAACACGTATTTGCGCACCGCGAGCCCCAGCGGGCCCTGCTGCTGCTCGTAGCGGAGATAGGGGAGGTGGGCGTCGAACAGGTCGTGGGCAGCGTCGCGCTGCCCCGCCCGGCCGAGGCGGACCACGTCGACCAGCATCTCCGGGAAGGCGTAGCCGGTATTGGCCCCGTCGGCGCCGCGCTCGGTCTCGAAGTCGAGGAACAGGCCGCCATTGCCCACGAGGATGGAGATGTGGCGCATCGAGCCGTCCGCCTCGAAGCCGCGCAGCGTGGAGATCTTCTCCAGGCCCGGCCAGTCCTCGTGCTTGAGCATCACGCAGGAGGGGTTCTCGGACACGATCCGGCGGATCACCCCGGGGGTCATCTGGACCGAGAAGGTGAGGGGATAGTCCTGAAGCACGAAGGGCACGTCCGGGCCCACGGCCTCGGCGGCATTCCGAAAATAGCCGACCACCTGGTCGTCGGTGCGGAGCGTGTTGGGCGGCGCGATCATCACGCCGGCCGCGCCCAGCTCCATCACCTCCCGGGCGAGCGCCCGCATGGCCGCGAAGCCCGGGGCCGTGACGCCGACGATCACCGGCAGCCGGGTGCGCCCGAGGACGCGCCGCGCCACCGCGATCCCCTCCGCGTGGTCGAGCTTGCCGGCCTCGCCGAGCTGGCCGAGGATCGTCAGGCCGTCGACGCCGGCCGCCCCGAAGAAGTCGGTCATCCGGTCGAGGGAGACCTCGTCGATCCGGCCGTCCGGATGGAACGGCGTCGGCGCGATCGGGACGACGCCGCCGATGTCGCTGGTGAGAGGCATGCCGGTCTCCGCGCTGCTGCTGCGGCGGCCGCCGGCCGCCGGGTGGCATGCCCCATACTAAAAAATCCCGGGCGACGCGACGCGCCCGGGACGGGATCGGGCGCTGGACGGGATCGGACCGCGTTCGGCGCGCGACCGACCCGCTCGGTCAGCCCAGCAGCTTGTCGAGGGTGATCGGCATCTCGCGGACCCGCACGCCGGTGGCGTGCCAGACCGCGTTGGCGATGGCGCCCACCGTGCCGGTGATGCCGATCTCGCCGACCCCCTTCACGCCGAGGTTGTTCACCACCGCGTCGTCCTCGTGGACCAGGATCGCCTCCATGGCGGGCACGTCGGCGTTCACCGGCACGTGGTACTCGGCGAGGTTGTCGTTGAGGAACCGGCCGGTGCGCGGGTCCATCTCGGCCCGCTCGTGCAGGGCGAAGGACAGGCCCCAGATCATCCCGCCGTAATACTGGCTCCGGACGAGGCGCGGGTTGATCACCCGTCCGGCCGCGAAGGCGCCGACGAGGCGGCTCACGCGGATCTGGCCGAGATCGGGATCGACCTTCACCTCGGCGAAGACCGCGCCGTGGGCGTGCATGGCGTAGGAGGCCTGCGCCGCCGGGTCGGCGCCGGCCTTGCCCTGGCCCTCGATTCTCGACCGGCCGGCCCGCCTGAGGATGTCGGTGAAGGACTCGCTCCGACCCGGGTCGTCGCGCCGGGTCAGACGCCCGTCCGCGGCGGTCACGCCGGCGTTGCCGGCGCCGTAGAGCGGGGAGGCGGGATCGTTGGTGGCGAGCTCGGCCAGCTGCCGGATCACGTCGCCGGCCGCCGCGTGGACCGCGCCGCCCGCGGTGGCGGTGTGGCCCGAGCCGCCCGCGATGCCGGCATTCGGCAGGTCGGACGAGCCCATCCGGAAGGTGAGGGCGTCCATCCCGATCCCCAGCCCGTCGGCGGCGATCTGGGCCAGCGCCGTCCACGAGCCCTGGCCCATGTCGATCGCCCCGAGCTCCACCGTTCCGGTGCCGTCGGCGCGGATCTCGGCCCGGGCCATGCCTTCGAAGATCAGCGCCGGGAAGGTGGCGGTGCCCATGCCGGTGCCGACCAGGAAACCGTCCTTGTCGCGCGTCTGCCGGGGCCGGAGCGGGCGCCCGGCCCAGCCGAACGCCTCGGCGCCGCGGCGGTAGCAGTCCCGCAGGGCCTTGGAGGAGAACGGCTTGCCGGTGATCGGCTCGACCTCGGCGTAGTTGGCGAGGCGGAACTCCAGCGGGTCCATGCCGAGTTCGTGGGCCATCTCGTCCAGCGCGCTCTCCAGGGCGACGCTGCCGGTGGCCTCGCCGGGCGCGCGCATGAACAGCGGCGTGCCGGTGTCGAGGCGCACGGCCTCGTGCCGGATGGCGATGGCGGGGCTCGCGTAGAGGGTGCTGGTCGCCCGGCCCGCCGGCTCGAAGAAGTCGTCGAAGCTCGACGAGGCGGTGCGGATGTGGTGGTCGAGGGCCGTCAGCTTGCCGGACGCGTCGGCGCCGAGCCGGAGGGTCTGCCGGGTCGGCCCGCGATGGCCCATCGGGCCGTACATCTGCGTGCGGGTCGGGACGAGCTTCACCGGCCTGCCGACGAGCTTCGCCGCCATGCAGGCGAGCACCTGCGGCCCGGCGGGGACGCCCTTCGAGCCGAAGCCGCCGCCGAGATAGGGGCTCTCGATGTGGATGTCGTCGGGGCTGATGCCGAAGAGCCCGGCGAGCCGGGCCTGCGACATGGCGAGCGCCTGGGTCGGCATGAAGAGCGTCAGCCGGTTCCCGTCCCAGCTCGCCACCGCCGCGTGGGGCTCCATGGCGTTGTGGTACTGGGCCGGCGTCTCGTAGGTCGCGGCGATCGTCCTGGACGCGGCCGCGAGTCCGGCCTCGACGTCGCCGTCCGTCTCGACGGGCGGGGCGCCGACGCCGACCGAATCCGGCGTGAAGGCCGCGCCGGCATCGAGCCCGATCCGCGGCGTCTCGGCCGCGTAGGTCGGGGCGAGCAGCCGGGCGCCCTCGGTGGCCGCCTCCAGGGTCTCGGCGATCACCACGGCGATGGGCTGGTTGGCGTAGCGGACGCGGTCGTTCTGCAGGAGGTCGAGGCGGAACGTGAACGGCCCGTCCTTGGCGTCCGGGTCCTTGGCGAGCGCCGGGGCGTGCCCCGGCCGCATCACCGCCACGACGCCGGGATGCGCCTCGGCGGCGGCCACGTCGAGGCCGGTGACGCGGCCGCGGGCGATCCGGGCGACGCAGAGCGCCGCGTGGAGGGTGCCGGGAGGCAGGTTGTCGGCGGAGAAGCGGGCCTGGCCCGTCACCTTGAGGGGGCCGTCGCGCCGGGTCAGCGGCTGGCCGATGCTGGAGCCGTGGCGGATCGCGCCGGCGGGGAGGTTCGAGGCGGGCATGTTCGATGGCTTGGAGGTCGCGGTCATGCGGGTCTCCTCAAAGGGGTCCGGTTGAAGCCTTCGGTTGCGGCGACCCGCTCCGTCATCGCGAGCGGAGCGAAGTGACCCAGGGCAGCGCGACGTCGGGCATCGTGGCGCCGCCCGGCTCGCTCCGCCCGCGATGACGGCGCCGAGCCGCCGACCGGGGGCGGGGTCAGACGATGCCGAACGGGGAGGCGGGGAGCGCCGGGATCCGGGCGGGCGTGCCCGCGGCGGCCTGGGTCAGCGCGCGGATCGCCACCCGGCGGGCGAGCTCGATCTTGAAGGCGTTGGCTTCGCCGGTGGGCCTGGCGCCGGACAGCGCCGCGTCGGCGGCCTTCGCGAAGGCCTCGGCGGAGGGTGCCTGTCCGGCGAGCGCCGCCTCGGCCTCCGCCACCCGCCAGGGCTTGAGCGCCAGCCCGCCCAGGGCGAGCCGGGCCTGCCCGATCCGGCCGCCGGCCTCCAGGGTGAGGGCGGCCGCCGCCGAGACGACCGCGAAGGCGTAGGAGGTGCGGTCGCGGACCTTGAGGTAGCGGGCGTTGCCCCGGAAGGACGCCGCCTCCGGGGGCAGGCGCAGGGCGGTGATCAGCTCGCCGGGCCGCAGGTCGGTCTCCCGCTCCGGGTGGTCGCCGGGGAGGTGGTGGAACGCGGTGAGCGGCACCTCCCGGGCGCCGTCCGGCCCGGTGATCTCCACCACCGCGTCGAGGGCGGCGAGCGGCACGCAGAAGTCGGACGGGTGGGTGGCGATGCAGTGCTCGCTCCAGCCCTGGACCGCGTGGATGCGGGTGGCGTGCCCCAGGGCCGCGCAGCCGGAGCCGGGGGCGCGCTTGTTGCAGGGCGAGACCGCGTCGGTGAAGTACTGGCAGCGGGTGCGCTGCATCAGGTTGCCGCCGACCGTGGCGGCGTTGCGCAGCTGCGCCGAGGCGCCGGCCAGCAGGGCCTCGGCCACCATCGGGTAGGCCTCGGCGAAGGCCGAATCGTGGGCGAGGTCGCTGTTGCGCACCAGGGCGCCGACCCGGGCGGTGCCGTCCGGCAGCCGCTCGATGGCCGAGAGGCCGGGGAGGCGGGTGATGTCGACGACCCGCTCCGGCGTGGCGACGCCGCCCTTCATCAGGTCGACGAGGTTGGTGCCGGCGGCGAGGTAGGCCGTGCCCGGAAGCTGGCCGGCCGCCACGGCCTCGGGCACGCTCGCGGGGCGGATGTAGTCGAAGGTCCTCACGCCGCGTCCTCCCGCTGCTCCGAGGTCCGGGCCGCCGCGTCCTGCACGGCGTCCAGGATGCCCGCGTAGGCGCCGCAGCGGCAGAGATTGCCGCTCATGCCCTCGCGGATGCGCTCCGGATCGGTGCCGGCATGACCCTCGCGGATCAGGCCGACCGCGCTCATGATCTGGCCGGGGGTGCAGAAGCCGCACTGGAAGCCGTCATGGGCGATGAAGGCCGCCTGGACCGGGTGCAGCCGGTCGCCCTCGGCGAGCCCCTCGATGGTCAGGATCTCGGCGCCGTCGAGGCTCGCGGCGAGGGTCAGGCAGCTGTTGATGCGCCGCCCGTTCACCAGGACCGTGCAGGCGCCGCACTGGCCGCGGTCGCAGCCCTTCTTGGCGCCCGTCAGGCCGAGGCGCTCGCGCAGGAGATCGAGGAGGGTGACGCGCGGATCGTCGAGGGCGATCTCGCGCGGCTGCCCGTTCAGGGTGAGCCTGAGGGGAATGGTCATGCGGGGGTCCCGGCTTTTGAGGCTGGAACCGTTACAGATAGCCGCTACCGCGCCCTCGGCGAGACCTTATGCAGAAAGCGATGTGCGCAAGATCACAGCACGCGCAGGTTGCGCGTTCACGCTGACTTGACCGTGACCTCCGAGGCGGATTTCAGCGCCGTCTTGCCCTTGGCGGTCTTGATCTCCACCGCCGGCTTCGCCTTCGAAGCCTCGCGCTTCACCGTGTTGCCCTGGATGGTCTTCTCGACGTCGTGGGTGTGGACCTTGGTCACCTCGCCCGAGACGGTGCCCTTGCCCCATTTGTAGGTAACGTCGTCGCCGGTCTTCACCTTGGCCTTGGCAGTCATCCGATCCTCCGTCGTGGCTGCGGGACAAGGCGCCGGGAGCGGGTGCGTTCCCGGCTCTCCACGGCCGGGATGCCGCACTCAGCGCCCGACCTCCCGGCGCAGGGCCGCGACCATCGTCTCGACCGCCGCCTGCGCGGTCTCACCGAGGTCGATGTCGGTCTCGCCGGCGGTGACGAGGCCGCGCGCCTCCAGTTCCTCCACGCCCTCCGGGTCGGCCTCGTGGCCGGCGCCGTCCCGGCGGATCACCGAGGTGACCCTCTCGCCGCTGACGAGGCGGTGGTAGGCCGCGAAGGCGAAGATCGAGAGGGCCTTGTCGGAGAGTCCGTTCAGGTCGTCGGCCATGCGTGCGCTCCTCGCGTCGGGTTCGTCGGACGAACGCCGTACGGGCCTGAGGGGTCCGGACGGACGCCAGGGTGCGACGACACGCGCGGCGACAGGTGCGACGACAGGCGCGCCCGCCGGAGCGGCGCCGCTTCGCGCCGGGCCCGGCTTGCTGCTAATCTGCCGCTCTCCATGACCCAGCACACCGATCAGACCGAAGTGGAACCGAGCCCCGAGACGCGCCCCGCGCCCGCGCCGCCCGATCTCGACTATCGCCTGCGCCAGCAGGCGATCCTGTCCGAGTTCGGCGTCGAGGCTCTGCGCGGCACCGATGTCGATCACCTGCTGCAGCGGGCCGCGGAACTGTGCGCGCAGGGCATGGGCGCGGAGTTCTGCAAGGCCCTGGAATATCAGCGCGGCGCCGACACCCTGCTGGTCCGGGCCGGCGTCGGCTGGGGACCCGACGTGATCGGGAAGGCCCGGATCGGGGCGGACCTCGCCTCCCCCGCGGGCTTCGCCCTCAAGACCGGCCGGCCGGTGATCTCCAACCACCTCGCCGACGAGACCCGGTTCCGCACGCCGCAGCTCATGGCCGAGCACGGCATTCGCCGGGCGATCAACGTGCTGATCGAGAACCGGGACGGCGCCTTCGGGGTGCTGGAGGTGGACGACACCCGCGAGGGCATGTTCGCGGAGGCCGACATCGCCTTCATGCAGGGCTTCGCCAACCTGCTCGGGGGCGCCATCGAGCGCCAGCGGACCGAGAGCCTGCTGCGGGCCGCCCTCGCCCGGCAGGACCTGCTCGCCCGCGAGATGAGCCACCGGGTCAAGAACAGCCTCGCCATCGTGGCGAGCCTCCTCGCCCTGCAGGCCCGGGCCGCCGAGGACCCGGCCGTGCAGACGGCCCTGGCGGACGCGCGCAGCCGCGTCGAGGCGATCGCGGGCGTCCACGACCAGCTCTGGCGGCAGGGTGACAAGGCGGAGGGGGAGGGGGAGGGGGTGCCGGGCGAGCTCGACCTCGCGCCCTTCCTCGAGAAGCTCGTGGCCAACCTCGCCAGCGGCGTGCCGGGCCAGCGGCTCGCCTGCGCGGCCTGCCCGCAGCGGATCTCGGCCGATCGGGCGATCCCCATCGGCCTGCTGGTCAACGAACTCGTCACCAACGCGCTCAAATACGCCTACCCCCCCGAGACGCACCCGGCAGGCGGCGAGATCCGGGTCCGCGCCGAGCGCCGGCCCGAGGGGCTCGTGGTCGAGGTGGCCGACGACGGGATCGGCCTGCCGGCGGGATTCGAGATCGGGCGTAACTCGAGGAGCCTCGGGATGCGGGTGGTCGGCAGCCTCACGCGCCAGCTCGGCGGCAGCCTGACGATTCCGGCCCGGGAGAAGGGCACCTGCTTCCGCCTGGAGGTGCCCCTGGAGATGCCCCCGGCCGGCTGAGCGCGGCGTGCTCCCCGACCGGGCGGGGACTGGACAGAGGCCCTGCCCCGCCGCGATCTGGGCGCGACGGGTTCGGCGAGACAGAGCGGATGCAGTGACCGGAGACAGGACGACGGCGGCGCTCCTCGCCGAACGGCTCCACGCCTTTCGGAGCCTCGGCGACAATTGCGAGTTCGGGTTCGTGCAGCGCTACGGCGGGGTCGAGCCCTCCGGCCTGCTGCGCTTCTCCTACACGCCCATGGAGGACCTGATCCGCGGCCTGCGCTGCGGCTTCGCGGATTTCGGCGTGCCGGGCGACCTGCGGCTCTCCGTGAGTTCCGGCGGCACCTATTACTGCCACAGCGTCGCCTACAACATCTGGGCGAATACCGGGCACCCGGCCGGCTCGATCGAGCCGGAGGTGCTGCTGGAGCGGGAATACGGCCGGCTGGCCCATCTCAAGCGCAAGCTGCTCGACGAACTCGCGGACGGCTCGAAGATCCTGGTGCGCAAGGTCGGCCGCGACGAGACCGAGGCCGACTTCGCCCGCCTGGTCGAGGCGGTCCGGGCGCACGGGCCCTCGACGCTGCTGCGCGTGACCGAGGCCGGACCGGACTGGGTTCCCGAACCGGCCCGGCGCGTCGCCGACCGGCTGATCGCGGGACAGGTCCGCCGGTTCGCGCCGGTGGAGCAGGCCTGGGAGGTCGATCTCGAACCCTGGATGCACCTCGTGGACAGCGCCTACGCGCTGGAGCGCGGCGCGGCGCCGACCCGCCTCGACGCCGCCGCCTTCCCGGAGGCGCTGGCGCTGCCGGGACGCCTGCGCCGGCATGTCGGCCGGCACCGGGCGACGGCCTTGAGCGCCTACACGCGGGCGGTGGATCCGGCCGGCTTCCGCGCCGACACGGTCCACGTGTTCTCGAGCTGGGTGTGGATCCCGGAGGACTTCGCCGGGGACCGGGTCTTCGCGGCGGCCGGCTACGCGCGGCTCGGCTGGCGGGACGCCGACCTGTCGCGGCGCCGGTGCTGGCAGCGCGTCTGGGCGGCGGGACGGCTGCGCCCCGACGCGGCGCGGGAGCCCGTCGGGCTCGGCATGATCGGCACGCGGCGGGACGGGTTCTGGTCCGCCGGGGCCCGCTTCGCCGAGGGGCCGATCCCCGGCGATGAGCCGGCGCCGGAGCTGCGGATGCCGCCGGCCCGGTTCCCGGGCCGGGATCTCCTCGGCCGGCTGCTGCCGCGGGTCCTGTAGACCCCGGACCGGCACCCGACCGGGAACCGATCCGGCACGGCGGTCTTGCCTACCGGGCCGCACGGGACAGCGCCCGTCGCGAGGGAGCCCATGCCCGGTTCCGTGCCCGACCGCCGCTCTCTGCTCCTCACCCTGGCCGCGGGGTCGGCGCTCCTGTCGACGCGGGGCGCCGACGCCGTCGGGGCGCCGGAGCGGATCCCGCTCTGGCCGGGGCAGCCGCCGGGCGGCGGCGGTCCGCAGGGTCCGCCGGTCCGCGACGACAGCGGCGCCGTGAAGAACGTCGCCGTGCCGGTCCTGGAGGTGTACGCCCCGGAGACGCCGACCGGCGTGGCGGTCCTCGTCGCCGGCGGCGGCGGCTACGCGCGGATCGGGATAGTCAAGGAGGCGCTCCCCGCCGCGCTCTGGCTCGCCGCGCAGGGCATCACGGCCTTCGTGCTCACCTACCGCCTGCCGGGCGAGGGCTGGGCGGCGGGCCCCCTGGCGCCGCTCCAGGACGGGCAGCGGGCCCTGCGCCTGATCCGCGCCGCTTCCGGGCGCTTCCGGATCGACCCGGCCCGCGTCGGCGTGCTCGGCTTCTCCGCCGGCGGCCACCTCGGCGGCCTGATCGCCGCGCGCTCCGCGTTCCGGGCCTACGAACCCGTGGACGCGGCCGACGACCTGTCGGCGCGGCCCGATTTCGCGACGCTGATCTACCCCGTGGTGAGCCTGGAGCCGCCCCACGACCGCACGACCACCCGGCGCTCCCTGGTCGGCGAGGCCCCGAGCCCGGAGGCGAGCCGGGACTGGTCGCTCCAGACCCATATCCGGTCCGGCTGCCCGACGCTGTTCCTCGTGCAGGCGGACGACGACCCGGTCATCAGCCCGGAGCACAGCCGCATCCTGGACGCGGCCTGCCGCGCGGCGGGCGTGCCGGTCGAGTACCACCGCTTCGCGGTCGGCGGCCACGGTTTCGGGATCGGCCGGTCGGAGGCGCCGGTCGCCCTCTGGCCGAGGCTCTGCCGGCTCTGGCTGACCAGCGTGTCGGTGATGCGCTGACGCGGCGCGCACCGCCTGCCTGCGGCGACCCTGTCGGGTCGCTCATCCGGCCCGGGAGCCGTCAGGCAGGGCAGGGGGCCGGTGAGCCCCGGGCCAGCGCGCAGGGGCCCTCGCCCGCGCGGACGGGACCCGCGCGGGCGCGCCGGAGATCGCCGCCGCCGGGGTCGCGGGCGGTCACGCCCGGAGAGCCGGACCGCCGCTCCAGCCGCCGCCGCGAGCGACGCCGGGCGAGCCGGGTCAGCGCCGCGGCGATCGGCCGGACGTCGTCCCGGTCCACCCGTCGCGGGGAGGGGCCTCCGCCCCCCTGACCCGACCGCCCTGCCCGGGAGCGCCGGTGTCGGCGCCCGTCAGCCGCTTCGTCATCGCGCCCGTTGCGACCGCGCCTCGCCGCGCGCGACGACGGGCGCGCGGCGGCCCGGGTCGGAGCCGAGCGTGTCCGGCGGCGGCGCGCGGCCTCCCATCCCCGTGGCCTCGACCTCCCGCCCGATCAGCGGCCTTCATCCAGCCGCATCCAGTCGCATCCAGCCCCGTGCCGCCGTCGGGAGGCCTTCGGGCGGCGACGCCGGGACACGGGACGATCCGATCCCACGAACCTCTCCCCGTTGTTCGCATAAGATATATTATGGAATGCAAAGGGCGTCCCAGGTCGGGTGAGGGGCGGTCGCTCCGCCGGCCGGCGCGCCCAGATGGGATCCCGCCTCGCGCCGCCTCCGATCCGGGCGGTGCGGCCCCGGCGTCGGGTCCCGTCCGGCCGGGCGGCTTCCGGATCGGGCGAGGGCGGTCCGAGCCCCCTCCCCGCGGCGCGGCGTGCCGCCCGCGCGCCCTCACGCGGCGCGCCCGGCCGTGCGGCGGACGTCGCCGAGGATCCGGCCGTCCCGCGTCCGGCAGTCGATATGCTCCGACAGACGGCCGGTCCGGATCCGGATCGATGCCGGCCGGGCCAGGAGCGCGGCGCGCTCCAAGAATTCCGCGGCGCTCATCGGCGCGTCCCGGCCGCCGCCGAGGCCGCGCCACCAGGACACCGCCTTATCCCGCTCGTAGCCGCTGCGCTCGGGCCGCAGGCGGACGCGCCACGCCGCCTCGGCGGGGCCGTCCCGCCAGCCGAGGACGAGGTCGAGCCCGTCGGGCGCGGCCTCCAGCTTCAGGGCCGTGACTGGATGCCACGCGGCCTCCTGCCAGCCGGCCTCCGCCGCCGGGGCAGGGCCCGCCGGCTCGGGACCGGGCAGCCCGGGATCCGCCGAGAGGATCGCCAGCTCGTCGTCGGCGGCGGCCTCGTGCGGCGCCTCGGCGTCCGGGTCCGCCTCCGGCTCGGTCCAGCACGCCTCGCAGGTGGAGGCGTTCAGCGCGATCAGGGCGCCGCAGCCGGGGCAGGGCTTGGCGCGCGAGGCCCCTGCCCCGCCCAATCCCTGTGTGGCGCTCCGGACCGTCACGGCGTCGACGGGCCCGTGCATCCGCACCAGACCGGCATAGTCCAGGATCAGCGCGTCGGCCTTTCCGGGCGCGCAGCGCAGCGCCCGGCCGACCTGCTGCACGTAGAGGCCGGTGCTGCGGGTCGGGCGCAGCAGCGCCACCAGATCGACCTCGGGCACGTTGAAGCCGGTCCCGAGCACGCCCACCGAGGTCAGGCAGCGGATCTGCCCGGCCCGGAACGCCGCGACGATGCGGTCGCGCTCCCGGCGGGGCGTCTCGCCCGAGACGCTCTCGCAGGAATACCCTTCCGCCCGCACCGCGTCGCGCACGGCCTCCGCGTGGGCGAGGCCGGCGCAGAAGGCGAGCCAGGCCCGGCGGGCGCGCCCGTACTCCGCGAGCTCCGCGACCGCCGCGCGGGTGATCCAGTCGCGGTTGACCGCCGCCTCCAGCTCGCCCGGGATGTAGTCGCCCCCGCGCCGGCCGACGCCCGAGACGTCGAGCTGGGTGAGCGTCGCCTTGGAGACGAGGGGCGCCAGGAAGCCGCGCCGGATCAGCGTGAACGTGTCGGCCTCGTAGGCGATGCCGGAGAAGAGCCGGTGCTCGCCTTCGTCGAGGCGGCCCGAATCGAGCCGGTAGGGCGTGGCGGTGAAGCCCGCCACACGCAGCCCGGGGGTCCGCGCGCGCAGGCCCGCCAGGAAGCGGCCGTAGCGGGTGTCGGCGGCGCGGGGGATCAGGTGGGCCTCGTCGACGATCACGAGGTCGCGCGGACCGATCGCGTCGAGCCGGTCGGCCACCGACTGGATGCCGCAGACCAGCACCTGCGCCCCGGCCTCCCGCCGCCGGAGCCCGGCCGAGAAGATGCCGGCCGGCGCCCCCGGCCAGGACCGGGTCAGCTCGGAGAAATTCTGGGCGACCAGCTCGCGGCTGTGGGTGACGATCGCCACCCGGGCGAGGGGATTCTCGTCCAGGGTCTCCCGGGCGAGGGCCGCGATCACGAGCGCCTTGCCGGCCCCGGTGGGCAGGACGATCAGGTGGCCGGGCGCCGCGTCGTCCGCCCCTCCCCGCGCCCAGGCGGCCGAGAGCGCGTCGAGGCTGGCGCGCTGGTAGTCCCGCAGGCGCAGCATGGCGGCGGTCTAGCCGGCCGCGCCGGCCCTGTCCGTGGCGGCGCGGTCACGGCGCAGCAGGTAGATGTCCATGATCCAGCCGTGCCGGGCCCGGGCCTCGGCGCGGACCCGGCGGATCTCGGCGCCCGCGTCGCCCAACCGGCCGGAGATCAGGATCTCGTCCGGGCTGCCGAGATAGGCGCCCCAGTGGATCGTCAGGTCCGGGTCGAGATGCGCGAAGGACGGGTCGCCGTCGAGCATCACCACGACGCTCTCCGCCTCCGCCGGCCACCCCGCGGCGAGGCGGCGGCCGGTGGTGATCAGCACCGACCCGCCGATGCCGTTCAGCGGCACGCCGTGGCGGGCAGCGAGGACCTGCACGCTGGACAGACCGGGCACGACGCGGCGCCGGAACGGCACGCGTCCGCGGGCCAGGATGTGGTCGAGGATGCGCAGGACGCTGTCGTAGAGGGCCGGGTCCCCCCAGGCCAGGATCGCCCCCACCTCCCCGGGCCCGAGATGGGCCGCGAAGGCCGCCTCCAGCCGCTCGGCCCGGGCCGCGTGCCAGGCCTCGACGGTGCGCCCGTAATCGGCCGGGCGGCGCTCCCGGGGCGGGTCCTCGACGGTGACGACCCGGTGGGGTTTTCGGATATGGGCCGCGCAGATCCGGCGGCGGATCTCGACGAGGTCGGCGGTCTCGGCGCGCTTGTCGAGGACGAACACCGCGTCGACGTCGGCGAGCGCCCGCACCGCCTGGAGGGTCAGGTGCTCGGGATCGCCCGTGCCGATGCCGATGACCCGGATCTGCCTGTCCTGCATGCCGTCCTCCGCCGGGGCGGGGAGGGCCGGCGCCGGCCTCCCCTACAAGCGCGCGTCGGCTTTGGCGAGGATCGCCCGGGCGATGGTCAGGTCCTGCAGGGCGATGCCGGAGGAATCGAACACGGTGATCTGGTCCCGGTCCGTCCGGCCCCCCTCCCCGCGCCGCAGCACGTCGCCCAGCGCCGTGAGGCCGCCTTGAGCCTGCGCGGAGGCGTGCTGGAACTCGCCGATGGTGCGCGACTGCTCCGGCAGGTCGCAGAACAGGGCCGCCCGCTCCAGCAGGGCGGGGGGCAGCTCCTGCTTGCCCTTCGCGTCCGCCCCCATGGCGGCGACATGCGTGCCGGGGCGGACCCAGCCGGCCTCGAACAGCGGCGCGCGGGCGGGCGTCGCCGTGACGATCACGTCGGCAGCCGCGCAGGCCTCCTGGGCAGAGGCCGCCCGCACGTCGAGCCCGGAGGCCCCCTGCCCCGCCAGGCGCTCACTGAGCCCCGCGACCTTGGCGGCGTCCCGGGCGACCACCAGCACCGTCCGGATCGGGAGGATCCGGGCGAGCGCCGCGCACTCGAACTCGGCCTGGTTGCCGGCCCCGAACACCGCCAGCACCGCGGAATCCGGCCTGGCCAGCACGCTCGCCGCCACGGCATCGGCAGCGGCGGTCCGGTAGGCGTTGACGCGGCCCGCCTCGATCACCGTGTCGACCCGGCCGACAGCCTGGTCGAACAGCAGGATCACCGAATTGTGCCGCGGCAGGCCCCGGTCCGGGTTGCCGGGCCAGAACGAGCCGACCTTCAGGCCGGCATAGTCGACCGTCGAGCCCGACTTGATCGAGAACCGGTTGGCCGGCTCCGAGCCGTGGCCGAGCACCGCCGGGAACAGGGTGGTACCCGGCGCCACCGCGGCGATCAGCGCCTCGCGGGCGGCGTCGAACGCCATGGCGTGATCGACCAACGAGGCCGATTCCTCCTCCGAGATGAAGCGCATGGGTTCACGGACCTCCAGAATCATGGTTTCGAAAGGTCCGAGACCTTTCGCGGGTGCAGGGCAGAGCCCTGCCCTCGGGCGGAGCCCGATGTCGGGGCGCCGCCCCGACAACCCCGCCGAAGGGCCTCGGCCCCTCGGAATCCCCTACAGGGTCATGCCGCGTGCGGTGACCGGCCAGATCGCCTCGACGCGGCCGTTCCGCACGCCGACATACCAGTCGTAGACGTTGACCGTCGGGTCGCAATGGCCGGGGATCAGCTTCAGGCGCTCGTTGAGCGTCAGCACGTTGCCGGGATCGCTGATCACCCCGTGCTCGTCCGAGCACTTGATGTACTCCACGTCGTCCCGGCCGAACACCACCGGCAGGCCGCTGTCGATACTCTGCGCCTTGAGGCCGGCATCGCAGATGGCGACGTCCGCCTTCGCCTTGCTCATGATCGCCGTGTAGATGAACAGGCTGTTCTCGAACTCCGCGATCGGCCGGCCCTCGGCGTCCTTCACCCGCTGGTAGTCCGCGTCCATGAAGACGTAGGAGCCGCATTGCAGCTCGTTGTAGACGCCGCTGCCGCCCTCCATGGCGAAGCTGCCGGTGCCGGCCCCCGCCACGATGGCGCAGTCGAGGCCCACTCCCTTCAGCAGGTCGACGGTGCGCTTCGTCTCATCGATCGCCGTCTGGATCAGGGCCTTGCGCTCGCCGTAGTCGCGCACGTGCTGGGCCTTGCCCTGGTAGGCCTGCAGGCCCGCGAAGCTCAGGCCCGGCGCCGCCGCGATCTTCTGCGCGATCGCCACGGCGGGCTCGCCCGGCGCGACGCCGCAGCGGCCGGCGCCGACGTCGATCTCCACGAGGCATTCGAGGGTGACGCCGTACTTGACCGCCGCCGCCGAGAGGTCGTCGACGTTGCCGAGGTCGTCGACGCAGACCAGCACCCGCGCCCGGGTGGCGAGCGCGGCGAGGCGCTCGATCTTCTTCGGCGCGACCACCTGGTTGGAGACCAGCACGTCGCGGATGCCGGCGCTCACCAGCGCCTCGGCCTCGCTGACCTTCTGGCAGCAGACGCCGCAGGCGCCGCCCCGCTCGATCTGCAGGACCGTGATGTCGGACGACTTGTGGGTCTTGGCGTGCGCCCGGTGGCGCAGGCCGTGCGCCTTCATGAAGCGGCCGAGCTTGTCGACGTTGCGCTCGAGGGCGTCGAGGTCGACCAGCAGGCAGGGGGTGTCCACCTCCTCGACCGGCATCCCGACGGTGGCGGGGATGTTGTTGCGCATGGTGTGTCCTCCTGATCGCGTGCGGATCTCGTGGCGGGGCCCGGTTACGGGGCGAGGCCCAGAAGCTCGGCGATGCGCGGCGTCGCCTTGATGCCGGTGCCGGTGAGCACCACCACGGTGGTGTCCTCGGGCCGGATCGCGCCGCGCGCGGTGAGATCGGTGAGCGCCGCCGCCGCCATGGCGCAGGTCGGCTCGACGTAGAGGCCCGAGCGGGCGAGCTCCATCAGCGCCGCCTCGATGGCTGCCTCGGAGACCGCCACGGTGCCGCCGCCGGAGCGGCGGAGCGCCGCCAGCACCGCCCGGCCGCGGACCGGCTGGGCGATCGAGGCGCCCTCGGCCAGCGTCGGGCGCGGGGTGACCGGCACGAAATCCGCCGCGCCGGCCTCGAAGCCCGCGTGCAGGGGCGCGCAGTGGGCCGGCTGGACCGCGTGGAGCCGCGGCAGACGGGCGATCGCGCCCCGGCGCAGCAGCTCCGAGAAGCCGATGTCGCAGCCGAGGATGTTGCTGCCCGCGCCGCAGGGGATGATGACATGGTCGGGCGCGGCGAAACCCAGATCCTCCCACAGCTCGTAGGCCAGCGTCTTGGTGCCCTGGAGGAAGTGGGCCTGCCAGTTGTGGCTGGCGTAGAAGATCGAGTCCGCCTGGGCGACGGCCGCGTCGGCGGTGTCCTGGCGGGTGCCGGGGATCAGCTCGACCTCCGCGCCGACGGCGCGCATCTGCACGGTCTTGGCCGGCGAGGTCGAGGCCGGGACCAGGATCTTGGCCCGCATCCCGGCCGCCGCGGCGTAGGTCGCCACCGCGGCCCCGCCATTGCCGGAGGAATCCTCCAGCACCGCATCGATCCCCTGCTGGCGCAGGATCGACAGCATCACGGAGGCGCCCCGGTCCTTGAAGCTGCCCGAGGGCGCGAACCATTCGAGCTTGAAATGCGCGTGGCCGCCCCGCCAGGGCCGGCGCACAAACGGCGTGCAGCCCTCCCCGAGCGTGACCGGGTCGGCCACCGCCACCGGCAAGGCGGCGGCGTAGCGCCAGAGGGAGCGCTGGCCCGTGTCGATCTCGCCGCGCCCGATCCCCGGCAGGTCGGTGATCATCAGCGGACCGCCCGTCTCCGAGCGCCAGCGCGGCGTCTCGATCGGGTAGGTCGCCCCGGTGGCGGGGTCGAGATAGGCGGCGGACTGAGGCATCGCGGCTCGGTTTCCGGGGTGGTTCGGAAAAGAGAATACAAAATAATCTGCGACGGCGCGCCCCCCAGTTCGGGGATGGGACAGCGCGCCGTGCTGCGCGTCGGGGCTCCGCCCCGACAACCCGCCGAAGGGCCTCGGGCCCCCTAAAAACCCGGGTCAGGCCGCGAGCGGCAGAACCGTCGGCTCCGGGGCGTGCTCGGCGGCGATCGCCCCGGCGACGAGCTCGGCGGTGGCGCCCGAGAGGGTCCAGCCGAGATGGCCGTGCCCGGTGTTGTAGAACACGCCCGGCCGGCGGCCCCGGCCGACCTTGGGCAGCATGTTCGGCAGCATCGGCCGCAGGCCGCTCCAGGCCACCACCCGGTCGGTGTCGACCAGGGGGAACTGCTCCCGGGTCCAGTCGACCAGGGGCTGGATCCGGTCGTGGCGGATGTCGCGGTTGAAGCCGTTGAACTCCGCCGTGCCGGCGACCCGCAGGCGCTCGTCGCCGAGCCGGCTCGTGACGATCTTGGCCGCCTCGTCGAGGATGCTCACCTCGGGCGCCGCCTTCTGGGCCTCCGGCGTCAGCAGGTTCACGGTGATCGAGTAGCCCTTCACCGGGTAGACGTTGACCCGGTCGCCGAGCATCGCCGCGAAGTGCCGGCTGGCGCAGCCCGCGCAGATCACCACCGCGTCGGCCCGCAGGACCCGCGCGTCGCCGGCCGGCTGGCCCGCGTCACGCCAGCGAACCGCGTAGCCCCCCTCCCCCGGCGCGATCGTCTCGACGCTGGCGTCCTGGACGAAGCGGACGCCCCTGCGCGCGCAGGCGGCCGCGAGGCCGCGGGTGAATTTGTGAATGTCGCCGGTGGCGTCGGAGGGCGTGAAGAAGCCGCCGTGATAGCGCCCGGCCAGCGTCGGCTCGATGGCGCGGATCTCCTCCGGGGTCACGGCGTAGCGCTCGAGGCCCCCCTCCCGCAGCAGGGCGTTGACGGCGGTGGCCTTCTCGAAGCTCGCCCGGTCCCGGTAGAAGTGCAGGATGCCGCGGGTCTTCAGGTCGAAGTCGATCCCCTCGGCCTCGGCCATGGCGAACAGCGCCTCCCGGGCCTTCAGGGCCAGCCGCACCGTCTCCACGGTGTTCTCCCGGTAATGGGCGATCTCGCGGACGAATTCGGCCATCCAGGACAGCTTGTGCCAGGAGAGCTTGGGATTCATCAGCAGCGGCGCGTCGCGCCGCGTCATCCAGCGCAGGCCCTGCATCACCGTGGAGAGCTTGTTCCAGACCTCGGCGTTGCAGGCCGAGAGCTGGCCGCCATTGGCGAAGGAGGTCTCCATGGCGGCGTAGCGCTGCCGGTCGAGGACGGTGACGCGGTAGCCGCGCTGGGCGAGCGCGTAGGCGGTCGTCACGCCGGTGATGCCGGCGCCGATCACGGCGATGTGGGTCATGGGCTTGGACTCCGGGACTGGACGCGTGGAGGCCGCCCGCGAGCGGTCGGCCGGTTGCGCGCCCCATCTGTCCCGGTGCCTGAGAGCTTGATCCGCGACCGGCCCTGGCGAGGCTTTTCGCGGACGTCCCCTTCGGCGGGTGCCCACGGGCTCGCCCGCTGCACCGCTCTCCAGATCGCCCTGACGACACGGTTCCGGTGCCTGAGAGTTTCCGGGGCGGTTGCTCCGTCGGCGCCGGGTCCCCTCTGCTGGGAAGATCCCGGTCTCTCCCGCATCGTCACGATGGGCCGGTCCCGGATACGCCGATCGGCCGCGGGGGAGAAGCCCGCCCGCCCCGCCGGCGGCCGATTCCGCCGACAGCCGGTGCGCGTTGTCACCGCCGGGTCGCCGCCGGGTCACCCCGGAGTCACCGCGGAGTCACCGCGGAGTCACCGCGGAGTCACCGCGGAGTCACCGCGGAGTCACCGCGGGAGCGATCCCGGCCGCCGGCGGTTGATCCGGCGGTTGGACGGGGAATTCCGGAGGACGGCCGATGCTGACCAGGACCGCGATCTACGAGGGCACGGTGCGCGACGGCCGGGAGGAGGAGTTCTTCCGCCGGGTCCGGGACGAGCTCGAGCCGTTCTGGCGGCGGTTCCCGGGCGTCACCGCCGTGCGGGTCCAGCGCCTCGTCTCCAAGGACGACGACGCGCGGCCGATCGCCATGATCCTGGAGATGGACTTCCCCGATCAGGCGGCCCTGGACGCCTGCCTCGCCTCGCCGATCCGACCGGAATCGCACGCCGCCACCGAGGCGGTGATGCAGATGTTCGACGGCCGCTTCTACCATCTGGTCAGCGCCGGCCGGACCTTGTCGCTGGCGGATTAGGATCCGGCCGCGGGACGGCAATCACCGCCTATATTCATCGCCGTATTTACCGCAAATAAACCTAGATCGACAGATACGTATCCTTTAAAGGTGAAATTATTCGCTGACACACCAGTCGAACCAACACTCTTAAGGGTCTCGGTGCAGGGTGTGCACGAGCGACACCCTTCTTGTTCCGGCGGACGGCGCGATGGCGAAGTGGATTCCTGGCGCGGCCGTCTTCGGTCTCCTGTGCCTGATGATCATCCCGGCCCCCGGGATCTGGGGCGTCCTGATCGGGGCCGCCTGCGTGCTCGCCATCGTCGGCAGCCTGTGCATGCTCGCCCTCGATCGGGTGGCGAGCGCCATCCTCGTCTGGCGCGCGCGGATGCGGACGCGACGCCCGAGCCCGAGCCGGAGCCGGAGCCGGGTGGTCCATGCCGGCGCCCGGATGACCCGGAAGGTCTGAGCCTCCGGCGGGGCGCCGGGGACTGGATTCCCCGCGGCATCGGTGCAAGGTCCCGACGCCGCGATCACGGCGCCTAAGACCAACCGGGACGGTCCGATGAAGCTCCTCTACTCCCCCGCCTCCCCCTATGCCCGCAAGGTGCTGGTCCTCGCCCACGAGACGGGACTGATCGACCGGATCGCCGTCACCGTCGCGGGGGCCTCGCCGACGGGCCCCTCCGCGGAGGTCGCCGCCCACAACCCGCTGGGCAAGATCCCCGCCCTTGTGCTGGAGGACGGTACCGCCCTCTACGACAGCCGGGTGATCTGCGAGTACCTCGACGGCCTCTCGTCCGGGCCGCACCTGTTCCCCGAGGGGGCCGCCCGCTGGGACGCGCTGACCCGGCAGGCGCTCGCCGACGGCCTGCTCGATGCGGCGCTGCTCACCCGCTACGAGCGGGTGCTGCGCCCCGAATCCCAGCGCTGGGACGCCTGGGAGGCCGGTCAGGTCGGCAAGATCCGCGCGGCGCTGGACCGCTTCGAGAGCCTGGTCGGCGGGATGCCGGCGCTGGATATCGGCACGGTCGCGCTGGGCTGCGCGCTCGGCTACCTGGATCTGCGCTTCCCCGATCTCGCGTGGCGGGAGGGCCGCCCGGCGGTCGCCGCCTGGTACGTGGAGTTCGAGCGCCGCCCGTCCATGGAAGCCACCGTGCCGAAGGGCTGAGGGCCCCGCCGCGCCGGGCCTCGCTACGGCCGGGCCCGGTCGGCGATCGCGTAGGGATGGGTCGATCCGAGCGGGTCGGCGAGGAAGTCCTGGACCGTCCCGGCGCCCGTGCCGAAGGTGATGAGCAGGAAGCCGCCCGCCAGCGCGAAGTTCTTCAGGAAGTCCCAGAACAGCTCGCGGCCCTTGCCCCCGGCCCAGAAATCCCCCGGCACCCAGAACTGCTTCCACAGCAGCGCCGTCACCCCGCAATAGCCGGCGAGCACGAAGGCGGCGGCCCGGTCGGCGGTCCCGGTCAGGATGCAGAGCGACATCCCGATCTCGACGCAGAGCCCGATCACGATCAGCGCCACCGCGGGCGCGGTGGCGTGCACGGCCTGCCGCGCCTGCCCGACCGCACCCCTGAAGTTCAGGATCTTGTCGAGGGCGCTGAACGGCAGGAACAGCAGCACGAGGAGCAGGCGGACGCCGAACGCGATCGCGACGCTGAGGCTGGCCATGCGCTGAACGGTCTCCCTCAACCCGGCCCGGTGCGCCGATCCGAGGCACCGGTCCAAGGCGCTGATCCAAGGCGCTGATCCAAGCCGCGAGCGGCCCAAAGGTTTCCTGGGCCACGCGCCGGTGCCGCCCGGCCAGGATGGGCGGCACCGCCCGGAATGGCGCGCTTCCTCGATCGAGGGTGGCATGGCGGCAACAATGGTTCAATCCGCTTCGCGCAGATGGTCGAGTTCCGGATCCTTCTGAAAATTACGACCCATCCTTCAATCGATGATAGATATCGGCCTAGACACCGTCTCGGCAATTTCGTGATCATTATTCGAAATCATCTCAGATCATTCGCCCAAATCTTGACAGGCACGCACACTTCACGGCTCGATTTCTCGACGTTTCCCCCGGTCGACGCGCGGCGATGATTGCCGAGGCGCCGGCCCGGGGGAACCACGCGCCGATCAGTGTCCGTGAGAGTGTCGAATCTTGACCATGCGCATCGCGATCATCACGCCGTCGCGGCTCAAGCCCTCGACCCTGGTCGGAAAGGCCGGTCAGTACTTCCTGGAACACGCGATCGAGAGCGCCAACGCCCAGGAGCTCGACCGGCCGGCGACGATCCACTTCTTCGTCGGGACCGATCCGGAGACCGAGATCCCGGCGCGGCTCGCCGCGCACCCGCAGGTCACCTTCGCGCGCGGCGCGCGCAAGGGGCAGATCCCCGCGCTGAACGCGGCCATCGGCGCCGTCGACGACAGCTGGGACCTCGTCGGCTTCCTCGAGGACGACGATCGCTGGCTGCCGCCCTATCTGGGCGTCGCCGTCCGAGCCCTGGACAGCTTCGATTTCGTCTCCTCGACGCAGCTCGAGGTGGACGAGGCCGGCGAGGTGGTCCGGATCAACGACTTCGCGACGCCGTCGGGCTGGCTGATGCGGCGGGCCACCTTCGCGCAGGTCGGCGCGATCAGCCCGGCCTCGAAGTGGCACTACGACAACGAGTGGCTCGGCCGCCTCGCCGAGACCGGCCTGCGCCGCGCCCACCTCGTCGAGGCGACGGCGCCGGTCACGCTGCAGGACGCGATCC
>NZ_JBQEPK010000048.1:0-35642 GCF_052045615.1 Methylobacterium sp. 22177
GCGGCGCACAAAACCCGGCGAACGATCGGCGGAATACGCCGTTGAGAGGTCACAGCCGGCCAAGCACAGCCGCCGCGATCGAGACCGCCGCACCGACGATCTTCCTCACGCGACCCGACTGACCGGATGGCTTCCCCGCGAAGTCGAACGAACCCGCACGGAGATCGTCATGAAGCTGCATCTGCTCGCTGCGGCCGCCCTGGTCGCCGTCGCCACGCCCGCCCTGGCGCAGGGCATCGACAGCAGGCACAGCCCCTATCCGGCTTCGGCCTACTCGGGCTACGCCGGCAACGCCTCGGTGGTCCTGCCGGAAATCTCGGTGACGCACTATCGCACCGCCCCGGCCTACCGGTACTCGGGCCAGCATGCCGGTGGCCCGGCCGACGCTTTGGCCCGCTGACGGCCGACACGACTGCGTCTCCCACGAAGCTAGGTGAGACGCGGCCCCGGAACGTTCCGGGCGCCCGAGCCATGGTGTGGAAGCGCACCTGAGCGGGCGTCCAGCGCCACTTATGCACGCGACGAAGCCTAACGGCGGTTGTGCGCCGCACCGTGCAGGCTTAGGTCGGCGGTGCGAGACCGCGATGGCGTCGCGGTCTGGCAGCCCTTCCCAAGGGCGTTTCCTCCCAAGACTTCGGGCCGCTCCCTCGGGAGTGGCCTTTTTTCTGCGCGCCCGGTTGCTACAGCGACGCTTTCCCTCTGCCGACGGGCCCGAGGCGTTCGCGACACCGCACGGCGCTGTTGCAGGCGGACACGCCACGATGGCCCGCGACCCTCCCCGAGGTTGAGCGCAGCCGATCCGCTCGTGGCTCCCTCAAAGAGGCCGTTTTCGGGCTTCCTTCCGACCCGGCGCAAGGGTTCGCTAACCCTGCCGCACCAGGCTGGCGCGTATGTCGAAGCGTCCCCTCCGCACCTTCCGGGCCCTCCTATGGATCGCCGCCCTGATGCTGTGCTGCTTCTCCGCAGCCATGCTGGCCGAGGCGAACAGACCGAACACGGAAGGGGATCAGCGCCTCGCCGGCGATCCTGCCGTCACCGGCTCGGTGGCGCGCATGCGCTGGTGCGGCACCGCGCCTTGGTGTCGTTAGCGATCCGTCTTCGATCCACCTCGCTCAGCAGCGCGTCACATGCCCCTCATACGAGACCTGCTCGCCCGCTTCCGCCAGACGGTGACCGCCTATGCCGGCGACGACGCGCTGATGCAGGCCGGCGTCTCCGCGGCTGCCAATGTCATCGTCGCCGACGGCGAGGTCGCGGGCGATGAACTGGAAACGGCCCTCGCCGGCGTCCTCGCCAGCCCGATCCTGGAGAAAGGCTACGACGTCCTGATGCTCGATGAGGCGCTACACGAGGCGATCGGTCGAGCCGGCACCCGGGCTGGCCGCGCGGAGAACCTGCGACGGGTCGCGGCGATTGCCGGTCGGCCCATGGACCAACGCGCGGGCGTGTTTCGAGTGGCGGCCGATGTGGCAGATCACGACGGCATCGCCGCGATCGAGCGCGCGGCCCTGTCCGAGATCGCCGCCGCGCTTCTCGTCGACGCGGATGCGCTCCGCGAAGCGGCGGCGCAGCCTAAGCGATCGCGGATGGCGGTGTAGCGCCATCGTCGACGAGCTCACCGATCAACGCCCACACCGCCTGATGCTCGGGGCCTCCGCGATCGGCGGCGAGAAAAGCCACCAATGCCACGTCGGTGACGTGTCCGCCCGAAGCTGGGTTGGCCTCGTGCCGGACGAAGCTGCGACCGTCGGACGGATCGCGCAGCAGGAGCCAGCGATCTCCGTTCGGACTCAGATAGAGGTCGCGGCTCAACGGCGGGCGGCCCATGTCAGCGGGCAGACTGACCGAGATACGCCGCGACGCTGGTGACGCGGGATCCGACCATCCTCACGGCCTTGCGCAGGCGGTCCTCGGTCACTCCTAAGTGCAGGGACCAATGCTCGCGGGCGGCGCGGTCGAAGACGTCGATGTGGGCCTTGTCGTGCAGCTCGGTGGGCATGGCTGAACCCGAGGATGCGGGAGCTACGATGGGTGTCCGGCTTTCAACGCCGAGCCACGATCCCGGTTGCAGCTATCGTCGTGCCCGCCGCGATCGCGCCGTGTTCGGCGCGCCTCCTGGGCGCACCGGCGGTGGCGGACCGCCGATCCCACTCCGTTCGGGCGTGCACCGCGTGCTGAACACCCTCTTGGCGCGTCTCGCTGTCCTCGCTGTCATGGCCGCCCACACCGTCTACAGGCTCGCGCGGCTGCCCTCGCCGACTCGTGCGCGGTCTGCTCCGGCACGGGGTTCGGCCAGCCTCGCCCACGGCGCACGAGCCCAGTCTTGTCCCCGAGCGGACGGCCCGCGTTGCGTATCGGTCCGCGCGTGGGATCGGACGCGTCCCCGGCCCGTGATCAGATCGAGGCGGGGCCGAGCGGCCGGGAACTCCGATTGCGCCTCGCGCCTTGGCTTCTCGCAACATCGAGGGAGGCCGTCATGGGTCAGGACGTCGACGCGGCGCGCGAGGCCTTCGGCACGGTACCGCCGGGCCGGCCGATCGGCGAGGTGGGGAAGCCGGATCCGGCGACTGGCGGAACCGGCCCGCACTCGCCGGGCAGTCCGGAGCCTGAGGCCGGCGTGGGGCCGGAAAGCGGCGGCTACGACAACCGACCGGATCTTCCCGGGCCCGACAACGCCAAGGGCGGTCACGGCGCCGGGTGACGCGTAACGATCCTCCCGGAGAGGCCACCGATGGAAGCCAGCGACCTGAGACACCCAACCTTCCGCGTGCTCACCTTCCGAGACGGGCGGCAGGTGATCGCCGAGGATGTGGAGACCGAGATCGCCGCGCGGACCCGCTTCGCTTCGGCCGTTGACCTCTGCGAGACCCGGGACGATGCCCACAGCCACCATGTCGAGCTGCGCGCCGGGTCGCGCGTGCTGGACAGGTGGCCCGGCACCGGCACCTGACGGCGCGGTGATCGTTCCGGCAGGCGTCGCGCGGGCCGCTCTGTAGCTCGGGGGCTAGTCTCGGATCTCCTCGACGTCGAGGCCGCCAGCGCGGAGGTCGTAGCAGCCGGCCTCGTGGGCCATGGCGTCGCGTGCCGCGAGCGGGTTCGTGGCCGATCCGGTCCAGAGGATGGCTCCTGTCACTTCGTGCCGGATCCGAAACACCTTCATCGCCGTCCGCCCGTGCCGAGCGCGCAGATCCGCGCGGCGGTGGCAGGCTGTTCCGGTATGGAGCGTGCGGCGCACGATCAGTGTGCCTTGCCGGTTCGGCGGCTGGTGACGCGGAGTTCCGCCTGCCCAGCCGCCGGCAGGTCGCTCCTAGTAGCGGCGCTCGCTGCTCGCGCTCATCCGCCTCGAGACGTAGTCGCCCGTATACGATTGCTGACCGAAGACCAGCCAGCCGAGACCGAAGCCGATCGCGCCCGCGATGAACAGGCCGGCCATCGTGCCGCTGTCCATGTCACTGACGGCGCGACTGCCCTGCCGATAGTAGCGGGACCCGTACTCGGAGGCGTTGTCCCACGCGTCCGAAGCCTTGTTCGTGGCATCCCGCAGCGTCTCTCTGGCCTGATCGGCGACGCCGGCACCGCCGCCGGCCGAGCCGCCAGTCGAGCCGCCGGCCGAGCCGCCGGCCTGGTCTGATCCTGGCCGGCCGTCAGATCGTCCGACCGGATCGTGTGAGCGGATGTCTGCCATGTCAGCTTTCCTCCTGCGCTCGCTTTTGAGCAGCTTGCGTGTTCCTCACCCCGCAGAGTGCCCATGACCAACGGTCCGGCTCGGCACGGTGCGGGAGTGGGCGCACGAGGGGGGAACCGGCCGATTGGCGGAGGTGATCCCTGCACGTGAAGTTCAGGCGCCTCGCCGGTTCCGGCTGAGGCCCGGTGCGGCGGGGGAACTGCATACCGCAGAGCGCCGGCTCACGGCCCATGCTTGCGGGCGGGATGTGCCGGTACTGGCCCTGATCCAGTTGGGCGCCAGGATGTCGCCGTTCTCGATGATGATCCAGGCCTTCGCGTCGTCCGCATCAATCGCCTCGGCCGCGGCTTGTTGCAGGACCAGATCCGCGCACGAGAGCGGGTCATCGGCGCTGCCGCCGTCGCCCGCGTTCGATCGCCGGCGGTCATGGTGCGGCTGCCTCGTTCCGAGGACTTCGGCGCGCGCGGAGGACGGACCTGAGCGGCGGCGCTGGGCCGCGGCCAGGCTCAGCCGCCTCCTGGCCCGGCGGCTGTCGCGGGCGCGACGCGTCCCGTACCCCGCGCGCCCGCCCGCGTCGCTCCCGGCGGGAAACGGAGAGCCCGGATTCGGAGCTGTCCTGGCGCTGTCCCGGGGTTCTTGCCGCCGCGCAAACTCGGTGCCAACCCGTTGAAACACCTGGCGACCCCGGTAGGGCTCGAACCTACGACCTGCCGCTTAGAAGGCGGCTGCTCTATCCAGCTGAGCTACGGAGTCTGGTGCCAAAATCGTGGTAGCAGGCCCCCCGGTACCTGTCACCAAGAGACTCTGTCACAAGGCATTTCCCCTCTGCAGAGGCCCTCTGTCCGGGGCATTCGGGAGGGGGCACTTAACCCTGGGCCGACCGCGGCCCAGAGGTCCAGACGGAGGGCGGGGCCGACCACGTTTGCCACGGGTGCGCTCCGGGGTAGAGCGGGCGCCGACCCGGGAGCCGTGCAGGCCGAGGAAAGCCGCCGCGGTCCTCACCGGGACGCAGATCGACGACCTCATCGAGGAGGCCCGCGCGAACCGGACGCCTGCTCGGGACGTGAGCGTCGGCGGCTGCGCGGGTGCGACGCTCAGGCTGACGCCGACGGCAGCGGTCTATTCGATGCGTTTCCGGCACGCGGGTGAGCCGCTGCGAATCCGCCTCGGCGATGCGGGCGACTGGACGCCGGTGCAGGTGCGCTCCGCCGGGGCTGCGGTCCGCGCCCGTGTCGAGGGAGGCGCCGGTGTCCCAGACCCGGCCTGGATCGCACTCAAGCGGTCGGCGCTCGTGGCGAAGGCGGCCAGGGGCGAGGCGGTTGTCGTCCAGACCCACATGCCGAAGAACCGCGCCCCCAAGACGTGGACATACAGGCAGGCCCGGGACGCCTGGGTCGCGCACCTGGAGGCGGAGGCCGAGAGCCCGGCGCAGATCTACCGGCCCGACACCGTGCGGAACTACAGGTCTGTCATCGGCTGCCCCGCGATGCGGGCCCTCGACGACCGGTTCGTCTCCCGCAGCCCGGCGCCCGACGTGGCCGAGGCGGTGGCCGGCCTCGTGTGAGAGGGCAAGCGCTCCCAGGCACGGGACGTCGTCCGCGGCTCGAAGCGGTTCTGGGCCTGGATGGTCGAGCCCGGGCAAGTCCGCCTCAGAGGGTTGGGGGATCTGGTGGGAGGGGCACCGGAAGGTGGGCCAAGGTGCCCCGACGGCGCGGGACCCGTTCGCCGGTCGCCACGCCGTCCCTCTGCCCCCGGTCGTCTGGCGTCGCGTGCAGGCTTACGTCGAGCGCACCACCGACGTTGCCAGGGCGGCCGGGCGCCAGAGGTCCCCCTGGATGTTCCCCCTGGTTCGAGCTCGCCGCGCCGGCGGCCAAACGGACTGGCATCTCCACGAAGATACGCTGTGCGACGCCCCACGACGTCCGCAGGGCGTTCGCGTCCTACCTGCACGAGGAGGCGAGGATCTCCTCCGACCGCGTCGGGCTCGTCATGGACCGTGCGACGAGCGACCTGCCGCACGTCACCGACGACAACGGCATGGCCCGCCGGTACACCAGGGACGAGATCCTAGCCCTGAAGGCCAAGACCGAGCTCAAGGCGCAGCTTGTCGCCGAGCACCGGCGCCAGCGCGGCATCGGGGACGCTGCAGCCGAACGGGCCCGTCGGCGTTCCGCATCAGCGAAGGCTCACGCCGAGGGCCGGACCACTCGGCAGCGTCAGCGACGGGGACCGGTAGGAGGGGCCGAGCCTGCCTGAGCCCGGCGGTTTCGGCCGAGGGCCCGCGCCACGTCCGCCGGCCGCTCCGCCCGCACGAAGCCGGCCCGGCAGCGTTCGCGCCCGGAGGCTTCCGCCATGTCCTCGGCGAAGGCGCGCATCAGGGCGTCCCGCTCCTCGCCGGCCGCCGCGTCCCGCAGATCCTCGTAGCTGAGCATTGACCCCTCCGGATTTGAGAACAAAATAGGAACGACCTGGACGGCTTCAACGGGGGCGAAGGACGCGACGCGCGAATCTCGGGTTCTCGGCGAGTTCCCCTCTCGACGTGTCCGCGTGCCGTGCTGCTGGTGCCCCCGGCGGCGCGGGGACGACGACACTGAGCGGCTGTCCGCACGGCAGCCCCTTCGCGGAGGCTGCCCGTATGACGATCGACGAGGCGGCCGGTCAGCCACGTCGGCTCGACGTTGCGGCCGGCTTCACGCTCCGGGCGGCGGCTGGAGGCGACCTGATCGAGGTAGCCGTAGAGGTCGCGCTTCGGCAGCGTCGCCGGGTGGTAGCCGGGCCGGCCCGTCGCAGCTGGCACCACGCCCTCGAAACCCCGAACCGCGAGATCGAGTGCGTCCACGAACACGTCGACGACGCGCACCGGATCGTCCTCGGACAGGTAGGCGTCCAACCGGTTCGGCAGTGGCGTGACGTGGTCGCGATCCGCACCCCGGACGAACCGCGCCATACAAGCCTCCACAGGCACGCAGAGCCTATCCGAACTCCAACGTCCTCACACGGCCTCTACCCTGAGCGGCCGTCGCAGTGGTCCAGCCGAGCCCCTCGTCGGGCTCGTGAGATCGTGGAGTTCGGCCAGCCGATCCGCCTCTCCCCGGCCGATGGCGGCCAGCAGCCGGCATAGCGTGGCGTCGTCGGCCAAGGTGGTTCGCCACAGAAACCGGGGCGCCTTCCGTGGGCCGCCCATCCTTTTGCTGCTCTAACCCGAGCGGCCTGACTGTGACGATGCGCGGCGGTCGGGGATGGCGGTGAGCGGAACGTCTGCGCGACGGTCTCTGGGACAGACGAGCGGGCACCGATCATGAGGTACGCCGCAGCGGCGAAGCACCACTCGTCGAGCCGGCCCGTTAGCCGGGAACTGACTCAGAGCTGTGCTCCGAGCTCAGACGAGAGGCGTTCGCCGGCCTCTCGGAGCCGCGGCTTGAGAGTCTCGGCTCGCTCCGCGGTCAACCGAGACGCTGGACCGGACAGAGCGATGGCACCGATCAACCGCTGCTCTGTCCCGAACACGGGCATCGCGATCGACGCGACGTGAGGGTCGGTGATACCGGACGAGTACAGGGGGACCTGAGCCGTCGAGCTTTCCGTAGCCCTCCGGTCGCCGAAAATCCTCAGAACCTGCGCGATGGCGGACTCGTCCATCGGCCGCATGTCGCCGGGGCGGACGTTCATCCGCAGCGGTGACGGTGAGTCGGCACGGAACAGGCACAGCCGCTGGTTGCCCCGGCGGATGTAGAACGAGGCCGTCTCGAAGGACTCGGCGGCGAGCCGCTCCAGGACCGGGACGATCCGCTCCTCCAGGGCGAAGGATTGCTGGTAGACCGAGCCGATCCGGGCCGCCTCGACACCGAGGCGATAGCGCCCGTCGTCCAGGCGCTCGATCAGGTTGAACTTCTCCAGCGAGATGCACAGCCGCATGATCGTGCTCTTCACGAGCGACGTGCGGCGCGCGAGCTCGGAGAGTTCCAGAGCGTCGTCGCCGCGCCGGAACGCCGTCAGCACCGTCAGAACCCGATCGGCCGAAGCCACGCCCTCGAGATTGGGCCGCGCGCGCGCCTCCTTCGCCATCTCTTCGCACTCGTTCCGGTTTCGCGGGATTCGGGACACGCGATCCATAGCCACCGGCCTACCGCTCACCAAGCCGTGACGGGCCGCTTCCACGACATCGTTGACAACCGCCGCCGCGTGATGGATTAAAAACGAAACGCCGTTTCAAAAATGGCGATTCGGGAGTGGACGTCATGGCGCAAGGGCAGCAGTCCCGAGCTCCGGCCCACGCGGTCGACGAGCGGAACCTTCATCGCAAGATGATGCGGCGGATCCTGCCGTTCCTCTTCGTGTGCTACGTGGTCAGCTACTTGGACCGCGTGAATGTCGGCTTCGCCGCGCTCACGATGAACGCGCATATCGGGCTCACCGCGACGTCGTTCGGCATCGGCGCCGGGCTGTTCTTCCTCGGCTATTTCCTCGCCGAGATCCCCAGCAACCTGATCATGATGCGTGTCGGGGCCCGGCTCTGGATCGCCCGGATCATGATCACCTGGGGCCTCGTCTCGGCGGCGACGGCCTTCGTGACCGGGCCGATCCAGTTCGGCATCGCCCGGTTCCTCCTCGGCCTCGGCGAGGCCGGGTTCGTGCCGGGCGTCTTCCTCTACCTGAGTTTCTGGTTCCCCTCCGCCGTGCGCGCGCGGGCCACCTCTCTCTTCCTGCTCGGTATCCCGGTCGCCAACATCGTCGGCTCGCCGATCTCCGGCGCGCTGGTGCAGATCGAAGGCTTCGGCCTCGTGGGATGGCAGTGGCTCCTCATCCTCGAAGCCCTGCCGGCGGTGATCCTCGGCATCGTCTGCCTCTTCGTCCTCACCGACCGGCCGGAGAAGGCGCAGTGGCTCACGCCCGCGGAGCGTGACGTCCTCGTCGCCACGCTCGCGGCGGAGAAGGCGGCCATCGAGAAGAAGCATCCCATGACCCTGGCGCAGGCCCTGCGGAACTGGCGGGTGCTGACGCTGGCGGCGATCAATTTCTGCGCGATCATCGGCTCCCTCGGCGTTGGCCTGTGGCTGCCGCAGATGATCAAGCAGCTCGGGCTCGCGAGCTCGGTGGTCGGGATCGTCGCCGCCATTCCCTATGTCTGCGGCGCGGTGGCGATGGTGGTGTGGGGCCGCGTCTCCGACCGGGGCGGTGACCGCACCATCTATCCGGCCCTGTCCCTGGCTCTCGGTGCCGTCGGCCTGACCGCGAGCACCCTGACCCCGACACCGGGCCTGACCATCGTGGCGCTCTGCGTCGCGGTGATGGGCATCAACTCGTACACGGCGACCTTCTGGGCCGTGCCCTCGGGCTTCCTCACCGGTCGCGCCGCGGCGGGCGGGATCGCGATGATCGTCTCGATCGGCAATCTCGGGGGCTTCGCCGGCCCGTACCTGATCGGCGTGATGCGCGAACTGTCCGGGGGATTCACCGCGCCGCTGCTGGCGGTCGGCGGGATCCTGCTCCTCGGCGCCCTGATGATGCTGGCCCTGGGGCGGCAGATCCGGCGGGACACAATCGCCGTCGCGGTCCCGGCGTGACCGCCATGATCCCGCCTCTCCCCTCCGGCCCGACGGTGACCTCGCTGACCGCGGCCTTCTGCGCCGAGCTGCGCGCGCGGGGCTTCGCGGGCGACCTGACGATGGCCGAGGCCGACCGCACCGTGCTCGCCACGGACAACTCGATCTACCAGATCATGCCGCAGGCCATCGCGTTCCCGCGGGACCGCGACGACCTCGTGCGCATCGCGACCCTGCTCGCCGAGGAGCGGTTCGTGGCGGTGCGGATCGCCCCCCGCGGCGGCGGGACGGGGACCAACGGCCAGTCCCTGACGGACGGGATCGTGGTCGACCTGTCGCGGCACATGAACCGCATCCTCGCCATCGACCCGGTGCGCCGCACGGCGCGGGTCGAGGCGGGGGTGGTGAAGGACCAGCTCAACGCGGCCTTGGCCGAGCACGGCCTGTTCTTCGCCCCCGAGCTCTCGACCTCCGACCGCGCCACCATCGGCGGGATGATCGCGACCGACGCCTGTGGTCAGGGCTCCTGCCTCTACGGCAAGACCCGCGACCACGTGCGCGCCCTCACCACGGTGCTCGCCGACGGCACCGTCTGGCATTCCGAGCCCCTCGACGCGGCCGGGCTGGAGGCCGCCCAGGGCCGGCCCGGTCTCGCGGGCGCCATTCACCGGGAGGTCGACAGGCTCCAGCGCGCGAACGCGGCGCTGATCGAGACGACCTTCCCGCCGCTGAACCGCTGCCTCACCGGCTACGACCTCGCCCATCTGCGCCGCGCCGACGGCCGCTTCGACCTCAACGCCGTGCTGTGCGGTTCGGAGGGCACGCTGGGCCTCCTCGCCGAGGCGACGCTCAACGTCCTTCCGCTGCCGCGCCACGTCGCGCTCGTGAACCTCCGCTACGACAGCTTCGACGCGGCCCTCCGCGACGCGCGGACCCTCGCGGCCTTCGGCGCGGCCTCGGTCGAGACGGTCGATTCCAAGGTGCTGGGTCTCGCCCAGCAGGATCCCGTCTGGGAGGGCGTCGCCGCCTACTTCCCGGAGGATGCCGGCGAGCGGGCCCGCGGCGTCAACCTGATCGAGTTCGTCGGCGACGGCGCGGAGGCGGTCGAGGCGGCGCTCGCCCGCCTCACGGCGGCCCTGGACGAGGCCGGGACCGCCCACGGCCGGCGCGGCTACACGGTGGCCCGGGGCGAGGCGGAGGTCGGCCGCCTCTGGGCGATGCGCAAGAAGGCGGTCGGCCTGCTCGGCAACACCAAGGGCGACCGGCGGCCCATCGCCTTCGTCGAGGACACCGCCGTCCCGCCGGAGCATCTCGCCGACTACATCGCGGCGTTCCGCGACGCCCTCGACCGGCGCGGGCTCGAGTACGGCATGTTCGGCCACGTCGATGCCGGCGTGCTCCACGTCCGCCCGGCCATCGACATGAAGGCGCCCGGCGCCGAGGCGCTGGTCCGCGCCGTCACCGAGGACGTCGTCGCCCTGACGCGGCGCTACGGCGGGCTGCTCTGGGGCGAGCACGGCAAGGGCGTGCGCAGCGAGTTCTCGCCCCGCTTCTTCGGCCCGCTCTACCCCGTGCTGCAGGCGGTGAAGGCCGCCTTCGACCCGCGCAACCAGTTCAACCCCGGCAAGATCGCCGCCCCCGAGGGCGCGGCGCTCCTGACCGTCGACGGCGTGCCGACCAAGGGCCAGCGGGACCGAGCGATCCCGGAGGAGGTCCGGGCCGGCTACGACGAGGCGCTCCACTGCAACGGCAACGGCGCCTGCTTCAGCTGGGACCCGGACGAGGCGATGTGCCCGTCCTGGAAGGGCACCCGCGAGCGGCGGCACTCGCCGAAGGGCCGCGCCCAGCTGATGCGCGAGTGGCTGCGTCGGCTCGCCGCCGAGGGCCGCGACCCGCTGGAGGAAGCCCGGCGCCTGCGCGCCCGCCCGGGCTGGCGCGCCTTCCCGGCCCGCCTCGCCGCGACCCTGCGGCGGCGCGACGACTTCTCCCACGAGGTCCACGAGGCGATGGCGGGCTGCCTCGCCTGCAAGTCCTGCACGGGACAGTGCCCGATCAAGGTCGACGTTCCGACCTTCCGGGCCAAGTTCCTCGAACTCTATCACGGCCGCTACCTGCGCCACCACGCCGTCGCCGCCCTGGAGATCGCCGTGCCGCAGCTGGCGCGGGCGCCCCGGCTCGCGAATGCGGCGACGTCCCTCGGGCTCGCGCGCGTGGTCGGCCTGGTCCACGTCCCGCGGCTGTCCGGGCTCGATCTGCACGAGGAGCTGAAGCGCCGCGGCGTGGCGCCGGCCGATGCGCGGACCCTGGGCCGCCTCCCGGAGGCCGAGCGGTTGACGAGCGTCATCGTCGTGCAGGACGCCTTCACCAGCCACTACGACACGCCCGTCCTCCTCGCCCTCCTCGACCTGCTGATCGGGCTCGGCCTGCGGCCCTGGCTCGCGCCCTATCGCCCGAACGGCAAGCCGCTGCATGTCCACGGCTTCCTCGGCCGGTTCGCGCGGCTGGCGGCGGCCAACGCCGACGACCTCGGCCGGCTCGCCGCGACGGGCGTCGACCTCGTCGGCCTCGACCCGTCGATGACGCTGACCTACCGCTCCGAGTACCGGCAGGCCCTGCCGGGGCGGGACCTGCCGCGGGTCCACCTCGTCCAGGAATGGCTCGCCGGCCGCCTCGACCGGGCCCGTCCGGCCTCCGGGTCCGAGCCCTACTGGCTGCTGCCCCACTGCACCGAGCGCGCGACCGCGCAGCCGGCGCTCGCCGATTGGACCCAGACCTTCGCCGCCCTGGGGTTGCGCCTGTCGGTGCTGCCCTCCGGCTGCTGCGGCATGGCCGGGACCTACGGCCACGAGGCCGAGCACCGGGCGATGTCGGAGCGGATCTACGGCCTCAGCTGGGCCGGTCACGTCGCCGGGAGGGGCCGCTCGGGCCGCCTCCTGGCGGACGGCTACTCGTGCCGCTCGCAGGTGAAGCTCGTCGACGGCCTGCGCCTGCCGCACCCCGTCGAGATCCTCCGCGACCACCTCGCCGCCGGCCCGCCGGCCTGCCGGCGGACCACCCCCCTCACCGCATAGCCCGACAGGAGCACAGCATGGCAGACCGCACGCAATTCCGTTTGGGCCTCGTCGGCTACGGCGAGATCGGCAGCACGCTCGGCGCGGGCCTGCGCGGTGCCGGCCTCGAGTCGATCGCCTGCTACGACAAGTACGCCTTCGACGGACCCTACGCGGACCTCATCCAGGCGCGGGCCAGGGACGCCGGCGTCACCCTCGTCCGCTCGAACGGGGACCTCGCCGAGGCGGCCGACCTGATCGTCAGCGTCACGCCGGGGGCCGCCTCGCTGGAGAGCGCCGACGCCTTCGCGCCGGTGCTGGCGAGCCGCCACACCTTCCTCGACTTCGCCTCGGCGACGCCGAAGATCAAGCAGGGTGTCGCGGCCAAGCTCGAAGCGACCGGCGCCCGCCTCGGCGACGGCTCGATCGAGGGCACGCCGCTGCACGGCTATTCCATGCGGATGCTGTCGAGCGGCCCGGCCGGCGAGCGGGTGCGCGACCTCCTCGTGCCGTGGGGGATGCAGATCGAGTTCACCGGCCCGGTGCTCGGCACCGCCTCGGGCATCAAGATCATCCGCTCGGTCCTGATCAAGGGGATCGAGGCGCTGACCGACGAGATGCTGCTCGCCGCCCATCAGTACGGGATCGACGAGATCGTCCTCGCCTCGGCCTCCAAGACCCTCGCCCGGCCGTGGATGGACACGGTCCAGAGCCTGACCCCGTCGGGGGTGATCCACGCCAAGCGCCGGGCCGAGGAACTGGAGATGTCGGCCGACGCCGTCGCCGATGCCGGCGTCGAGCCGATCATGGCCCGCGCCGTCGCCGAGCGCCTGCGCTGGAAGGCGAGCCTCGGCCTCAAGGACCACTTCAAGGGCGTCGTCCCCCGGACCTACCAGGAGGCCCTCGACGCCATGATCCTCAAGGCCGGCCTGAAGCCCGTCGCCTGACGCCCCACTCACCTCCCCGCATCGCAGGACGAACAGCCATGGCCATCGGTTTCAAGATCCACCCGCGCACCCGCACGGTCGACCCCGCCACCGTCGAGAAGTTCAAGGGCATCGCGGTCGCCAACATCAGCGACTCCATGAACCGGATGAGCCACGGCGGCGCGCGGATCCGGCCGCTCCACGCCGGCGGCGTGCTCAGCGGCGTCGCCCTGACGGTGCGGGTGCGCCCCGGCGACAACCTGATGATCCATGCCGCCTTGAACAGGGCGAAGCCCGGCGACGTCCTCGTGGTCGACGGCGACGGCGACCTGACGAACGCGCTGATGGGCGAGCTCATGATCTCCCACGCGCAGCAGATCGGTCTGGCCGGTGTGGTCCTGAACGGCGCGGTCCGCGATTACGGCTGGATCCGCATGAACGCGTTCCCGGTCTTCGCCGCCGGCATCACCCACCGCGGCCCCTACAAGAACGGGCCGGGCGAGGTGAACGCCACCATCGCCCTCGACGGCATGGTGATCGAGCCCGGCGACCTGATCGTCGGCGACGACGACGGCGTCGTCTGCGTGCCGTTCGACCAGACCGAGACGGTCTTCGCCGCCGCCGACAAGAAGCAGCAGGGCGAGGCCAAGACCATGGCGGCGATCCAGGCCGGCACCGTGGACCGCTCCTGGGTCGAGCGCGCCCTCGCGGAGGCGGGCTGCGAGGGGATCTGATCCCCTCCGGGCAGGACCGCACCACCGGGGCTCAAGGGCGCGGGACGTCACGCGAGCCGCATCTCGACAACAAGGGAGGTTGGGACGTGAACGTCTCCGAACACGCCAAGCATCCGCTCGAGGCCGCGACCATGCGCCGGGTCATTCTCCGGCTCGTGCCGTTCCTGATGCTCTGCTACTTCTTCGCGTTGCTGGATCGGGTGAACGTGGGCTTCGCCGCCCTGCAGATGAACAAGGATCTCGGGCTCACCCCGGCCATGTTCGGCTTCGCGGCGAGCCTGTTCTTCGTGTCCTACTTCCTGGTCGAAGTCCCGAGCAACCTCGCCCTGCAGAAGGTCGGGGCGCGGCGCTGGATCGCCCGGATCATGATCACCTGGGGCCTCGTCACCATCGGCATGGCCCTCGTGACCGGGCCCCACTCCCTCTACGTGATGCGCTTCATCCTGGGCGCGGCGGAGGCCGGGTTCTTCCCGGGCGCGATCCTCTACCTGACCTACTGGCTGCCGAGCGCCTACCGGGCGCGGATCCTGGCGACCTTCACGGTCTCGATCCCGCTGGCGACCTTCCTCGGCTCGCCCCTGTCGGTCACGCTCCTCGAACTCGACGGCCTGCTCGGCCTCAAGGGCTGGCAGTGGCTGTTCGTGCTGGAGGGCCTGCCGACCGTGTGCCTCGGCATCGCCTGCCTGTTCGTCCTGACCGACCGCCCCCGCGACGCGCGCTGGCTGAAGGACGACGAGCGCGCCTGGCTCGTCGGGCGCCTCGACGACGAGGCGGGCAAGCGCAAGCCCATCGGCCACATCTCCCTGTGGCAGCTCGCCCGCAACAAGTACTTCCTGACGATGGCTCTGGTCTGCTCCGGCGCTTCAGCGACGGGGAGCGTGCTCTCGGTCTGGCAGCCGCAGATGATCAAGTCCTTCGGCCTGACGAACCTCCAGACCGGCTTCGTCAACGCGATCCCCTACGGCATCGCCACGGTGCTGATGGTGCTCTGGGGCCGCCACTCCGACCGCCGGGGCGAGCGGCGCTGGCACACGGCGATCCCGCTGCTGCTCGCGTCCTTCGGGCTCGCGTATCTGAACCTCACCGCGGGCATCGCGACGGCCGTCATGGCCGTGACCTTCGCCCTCGTCGGCGCCTACTCCTTCAAGGGGCCGTTCTGGGCGCTCTCCGCCGGGTGGCTGTCCCCGGGGACGCTGGCGGCCGGGCTCGCCGGCATCAACGCCATCGCCAATCTGATCGGCGGCGGCCTGATGGTGAACGTGGTCGGCCTCGTGAAGGACGCCACCGGCAGCTTCGCCCTCGGGATGCTCCCCGTCGCCGCGCTGGATGCCGCCGCCGCGATCTGCGTGATCCTGATCAGCCGCGCCCATGCCCGCGAGGCCCGGACGGCGGCGCTGCCAGCCTGATCCACCGCTCCCGCACCCACACCGAGGCCACGCGATGTCGTTCTTCGCTCCCCCGCCGGCCGTGACGGCCGAGGTCTTCACGCGCCTGCCCGACCGCTTCCGCAAGGTCCGGCCGACAGCCTGGGCGAACGCCAACCGGGGCGGGCACGCCATCGACTCCTTCCTGGAGGGCCCCGTCTTCGACCGGGCCGGCCGGCTCTACGTCACCGACATTCCCTTCGGCCGGATCTTCCGCATCGACCCGGCCGGCGAATGGGAGCTCGTGGCCGAGTACGACGGCTGGCCGAACGGCCTGAAGATCCACCGCGACGGGCGGATCTTCATCACCTGCTACAGGCGCGGCCTGATGCTCCTCGATCCCGATACGGGGGCGGTGACGCCGTTCCTGGAGACGGCGGGCTCGGAGGGCTTTCGCGGGGTCAACGACCTGACCTTCGCGCGGAACGGCGACCTCTACTTCACCGACCAGGGCCAGACCGGGCTGCAGGACCCGACCGGCCGGGTCTACCGCCTGCGCCCCTCCGGCGAGCTGACCTGCCTCGTCGACACGATCCCGAGCCCGAACGGCATCGTCATCGACGATGCCATGGGGAGCCTGTTCGTGGCCGTGACCCGCGCCCAGCAGATCTGGCGGGTGCCCCTGAACGCCAGCGGCCTCGTCGCCAAGGTCGGCGTGTTCGCGCAGCTGCACGGCGGCCTCGGCGGTCCGGACGGCATCGCGCTCGATGCCGAGGGCTGCCTGATCGTCGCCCATACCGGGTTCGGCTCGATCTGGCGGCTGTCGCCCGTCGCCGAGCCGCTGCTGCGGGTGAAGTCTCCCGCCGGGATCTCGACCACCAACGTCGCCTACGGCGGCCCGGACGGCGCGACCCTGTTCATCACCGAATCCCAGACCGGCAGCATCCTGACGGCGCGGATGCCGTCCCCCGGCCAGACCCTCTTCTCGCATCACTGACCGGACCGGACGGATGACCCCCTCGATGACCCGCCGCGCGCACATCGCGGCCCTCGTGGCCGGCGCCGCCGGCGCCGCCGGCCTGCGGCCCGCAGCGGCGCAGACCGTCCCCTGGTCCTCGGGCACGGATCGGCCGACCTTCACCGTGCCGCCGGGCGCCACGGACTGCCACCACCACATCTACGATGCGCGCTTCCCGGCCGCGCCCGGTGCGACCCTGCGGCCGCCGGATGCGAGCGTCGCGGATTACAAGCTCCTGATGCGGCGCCTCGGCCTCACCCGGCACGTCGTGGTGCAGCCCTCGACCTACGGGGTCGACAACAGCCTCCTCGTCGAGTCGGTGAAGGCGTTCGGGCCGACCGCCCGGGGCATCGCGATGCTCGACGCCGCGGTCACGCCCGAGGAGCTGAAGCGCCTCGACGGGGCCGGCATCCGCGGCGTCCGGTTCGGGACGCGCCTGCCGGGCGGTGCGCCGATCACCGACATGGTGCCGGTTGCCCGGAAGATCGCCGAGCTCGGCTGGCACATCCAGCTGGTCTCCGACGGCGACAAGATCGTGGAGCTGGCCGACACCCTGAAGGGCCTGCCGGTCCCGGTCGTGTTCGACCATATGGGCCACCTGCCCGAACCCGCCGGCCCGGACCATCCGGGTTTCAAGGTCATCGCCGACCTGATCGACAAGAACGGCGCCTGGGTGAAGCTCACCGGTGCCTACATCCTCTCGAAGGTCGGGCCGCCGACCTACGCGGATCGCGGCCGCCTCGCCCGCGCCTACGTGGCGCTCGCCCCCGAACGGCTCGTCTGGGGCAGCGACTGGCCGCATCCGACCGCCGCGGCCGACGCGAAGCCGGACGATACCGTGCTCATCGACCTGCTGGCGGTCTGGGCCCCCGACGAGGCGGTGCGAAACCGCATCCTCGTGGCCAATCCGGCCAAGCTCTACGGCTTCTGATCCGATCCGAGACGAGAGAGGCCTCGCCTATGCTCAGCCAAACCCGATCCCGGCGCACCGTCCTCCAGGGCGGCGCGGCGCTCGCCCTGGCCACGGCCGCCGACCTCCGTGACCGGCCGGCGGACGCCGCGGACGCCACGCCGTTCTCGTCGGGGACGGAGGCGCCGGCGATCGCCGTTCCGCCGAACGCCTGCGACTGCCACATCCACATCCTGTCGACCCGCTATCCGGCCTCGCCCCACTGGAAGGGCCAGCCGGTGCTGGACAGCGACGTCGCCGCCTACCGCCAGGTGCAGGCCCGCCTCGGGACGAGCCGGGTGGTGGTGGTGACGCCCTCGACCTACGGCACCGACAACCGCCCGACCCTCGACGGCGTGGCGCAGTTCGGCCCCTCGGCCCGCGCGGTGGTCGTGGTCGATCGCGACGTCACCGATGCCGAGCTTCGGACGATGGCGGGCCGGGGCGCGGTCGGCATCCGGGTGAACTTCGGCACGCCGCAATCCTGGGGGCCGACCACCGCGGAGCGTCTCGAGACGATGGCCCGCAAGGTCGCGCCGCTGGGCTGGCACGTCCAGATCTACGCGACCGGCGACACGATCGTGGAGCTCGAACCCGTCCTGAGCCGCCTGCCGACGCCCCTGGTCATCGATCATCTGGCGCGGCTCCCGCCGGACCAGGGCGTGAGCCATCCCGCCTACGCCGCGGTGCGCCGGATGCTCGACGGCGGCCGGACGTGGATGAAGCTGTCGGGGGCCTACCTCAACACCGCGAGCGGACCGCCCGCCTATGCCGACGCGACGGCGGTGGCGAAGTCCTTCGCGGCCGCGGCCCCGGAGCGCGTGGTCTGGGGCAGCGACTGGCCGCACCGGGGCGAGAAGCACCTGCCCGACGACGCCCGGCTGCTCGACCTCCTGGCCGAATGGGTCCCCGACGACCGGGCGCGGGCGCGGGTTCTGGTCGATAATCCCGCGGCGCTGTACGGGTTCGGCTGAGCGAAGACGGAGGAGCAGATCCGGGCCCAAGCCGCGGTGATCGTGTCTGCTTCAGCGATCCTCCACGTCGCGTGACGCGGCCGAACGGGCTCGAAGCAGCCCGCCGATCCGGCCGAAAGCGGAAGGGACGCGCTTCTGCGGGTTGCTCAGGACAGGAGCGCGAGCAGACCGGACAGGTCGGGTCGTTCATCGATCGTCCAGAAGGCGTCGAGGACGCGACGCACCTCGAGCGGATCGAGACGCTCGCCCGCGTTCATGCGAAACTTGCGTTCGACGTCGTCGCGGGTCATCGGCCTCGACACGAATCCCGGCACGTCGTCGACCTGCCTCACGATCTCGCGCCCATCCCTCAGCGTCGCGGTCAGTCGGTTCGGCACCGCTTTCGGCTGCATCGCCGTGAGGGCAGGGTCCTCGGCGACGGTGATCCGGTCAATGAGGGCGAGCAGGGCCGGATCGCTCAGCCTGTCGGGGGCGTAGCTGTCGTTGGTGATGGCTCCGTCGAGCATCGCCCGCGCGGTGATATAGGGCAGGCTGTGATCGGCGGTGTCCTTCGTCGTCGGGCGCCACTTCTCGCGGTCGCGGCCGGCGGTGACGTAGCCGAGATGGGTCGTGTCGATGCGCAGGCTCTGAACGGCGTCGACACCACCGGCTTCCGTGACGACGTCGATCGCCGCCGGGATCGCCGTCAGGCAATAGACTTGGGCCGGATAGGGCTTGATCCCGCATCGCGAGATCCGGAAGGGGCGCCCCTCACCGCCGAACGTCGCCACGTCGACGGTGAACGGGCCCGAGACCTGCTTGAAGAATCCGGCGCGGCCTTCGAAGATCGGCGCCGGGCCCGTGAGACCGGCGCGGGCGAGGCGCGCGGCGAACACGCCTGCGCGGGTCGCCTCGGCATCGGCCACGCCCTTCCAGTCCGAGAGCGTCTGGACGCGGGTCTGGTTCATGGCGATATGGCCGTTGATCGCGAGATTGACGGCCTGGGTCAGGGCTTCCGGGGAGAGACGCATCAGCCGGCCCGATGCCAGCGCGGAGGCAGGCAGGCAGTAGACCGGATGGTCCCAGCCACGCCCCGTTACTTCCGCGGCATCGAGCAGGCGGCAATTGATCTCGTAGGCGAGGGCGATCGAAGCGATCAGTTCGCGGCCGGTCGCACGCTCGGCCTCGGCGACGGCGAGGCAGGCGGCGATGGCGTCGCTGGGGTGACCGGGCTCGCGGCCGACATAGACGTCGTTGAAATCCGCGTAGCGGATGGCGACGCCGTTGGCGAAGGCTGCGAGTTCCGGGCTGCTCCGCCGGTCCGTGCCGAGCACCGTCGCGGCACCCGCTCCGTCGCTGAGCGCAATGTCCCGACAGATCCGCACCGGGCCGGCATTGAGGGCGGCTAGCCCGCATCCCAGCGCGTCGATCAGATGGACCTTCGCGGTCTCGACCGTGGCCGTGTCGAGATCCTCGAATCGCAGGGCGTGGGCGTAGGCCGCGAGCCGGTCGGCGAGGGGCGGCCCGTCACCGGAGGCGGCCCTCGCCGGTGCGGCGGCAAGGGATGCGGCCGCGGCCAGCCACGCGGCCACCTGACGGCGGGAGGGGTCGGTCGGGATCCGCATCGCGCCCTCCCGTTCAGGCGAAGCCGTAGAGCGTCGCCGGGTTGTCGACGAGGATCCTGTCGCGGGCAGCGGCGCTGCCGGCCCAGTCGGAGAGCAGGTCGAACAGCACCGCGTCGTCGGGCTTGTGCTTCTCCGTGACGTGCGGCCAGTCGCTACCCCAGACGAGGCGTTCGGGGGCGAGCCGCACGAAGGCCTGAGCGGTGCGCGTCGCGTCCGGATAGCCGGGCGGACCGGCCTCGGTGTTGAGGTAGGCGCCGGCGAGCTTCACCCAGGCCCGGCCCTTCTCGACCAGTCCGGCGATGGTCGCGAAGGCGGGATCGTCGGGCCCCCTGGCCGGGTCGAGGCGGCCCATGTGGTCGAACACGATGGGGCATGGCAGCCTGTTCAGCAGGGCCTCGTTCTCCCGGATCTGGTTCCCGGACATGTGCAACTGCACGTGCCAGCCGAGATCGGCGATGCGCTTGGCGAGGGGCTCGATCGTCGCGATGGGGGCCACCGTGTCGTTGGGATTCCACACGCTGAAGCGAAGGCCGCGGACGTAGCCGGCGTCGAGGCGCTTCAGCTCGACGTCGGTGACGTCCGGGCGCAGGACGGCGATGCCGCGCCCGTTCCCGCCGAAGCGCGCGAGGGCGTCCAGCAGACAGGACGGGTCGGTGCCGTGATTCTTCGGCTGGACCGGCACGGCGCGGGTCGTGCCGAGACGCGCCTGGAGCAGGCGATACGCGTCGAAGGTCATGCCCGGGGGCTTGGGCGTGTCCGGCGGCGGGAAGCGCGCGTCGATGATGTGGAAGTGGCAATCGCAGGCCCGGGCCGGCGCATGATGGCGCGGCCGCTCGGTCCCGGCCGAGTTCGGCACCGATCCGTCGGTCGCGCGCGCCCAGTCGGACGTTGCCATGCCGGCCATGCCGGCCATGCCGGCCATGCCGGCCATGGCGGCCGCGACGAAGCCGCGGCGTGTCAGCGTGGGCATTCCCAGCCTCCCTGTCATTGTCGTCAGCGGGCGTCGCCGCTGCGGACCACGCCCGCGGCGACGAGGTCGTCAAAGGCCGCGCCCGCGATGCCGATCTGCCCCAGCACCTCGCGGTTGTGCTGGCCGAGGGTGGGCGCGGGCGTGCGGATCGCGCCCGGCCGGTCGTGGAGCCGCGGCACGACGGCGTGCATGGGGATGAGCCCCATGTCGGGGTCGGGATAGTCGGCGATGAGTTCGCGCTCGACCACGTGCGGGTCGGCGACGAGCTTGGCCGCATCGTTGATCGGGCCGATCGTCACCTCGGCGGCCTCGAAGAACGCGACGTTCTCGTCCTGCGTCCGCTCCGCGATGAAGGCGCCGATGATCGCGTCGAGCTCGTCCACGTGGCGCAGCCGGTCGGCGTTGGTGCGGAAGCGCGGATCGTCCACGAGGTCGGGGCGCCCGATCGCCCGGAACAGGCGCTCGGCCATCTTCTGGATCGAGCCCGACAGGCCGACATAGAGCCCGTCGCTGCACCGGTAGGCGTTGCGCGGCGCCGAGTTCGTCGAGCGCGAGCCGGTCCGCGGCTTTCCCTTGCCGGTGAGCCGGTAATGGGCGGCCTGCGGGCTGAGGATCGCGAAGAGCGGATCCAGAAGCGGCAGATCGATCACCTGCCCCCGGCCGCCGTTCACCTCGACCTCGCGCAGGGCGATCATGGCGGCCGAGGCGCCGGTGAGTCCGGCGACGCCGTCCGCGAGGTACATCGGCGGCAGCACGGGCTCGCGGTCGGCGAAGCCGTTCATGGCGGCGAAGCCCGAGAAGCCCTCGATGACCGTGCCGAAGCCGGGCCGCTGCGCGTAGGGCCCGTCCTGCCCCCAGCCGGAGATGCGGATGATCGTCAATCCGGGATTGAGGGCGTGCAGAGACTCCGGCGCGAGGCCCATCGCTTCCAGCACCCCGGGGCGGAAGCTTTCGATCAGCATCTGGCAGGAGGGCACGAGCGCGCGGAGCACCTCGACGGCGCGGGGATCGCGCAGCGACAGGCACAGGCTCTTCTTGTTGCGGGCGTAGATCTTCCAGTGGGTCTCGACGCCCTCGGTCTTCCAGGCGCGCAGGGTGTCGCCCTCGGGGGGCTCGACCTTGATCACCTCGGCACCGAAATCGCCGAGCATCTGCGTCAGGACGTTGCCGGCGAAGAGCCGGGAGAGGTCGAGGATGCGCACCCCGTCGAGGATACCCCGGGCCTCGGGTCGGTAGGCGCGCCGGTGCAGTTCGCGCTCGGTCATGGGACTTCCGTCGCGGTGTGGAGATCGGACAGCGCCACGACGGCGCGGGCGCGGGCCAGGAAGGGCGGATCGATCATCCGCCCGTCCACGAGGATGGCGCCGAGACCCCGCGCCTCGGCCTCGGCGGCCGCCGCCAGGATGCGGCGCGACCACGCCACCGCGTCCGGGCTCGGCAGGAAGGCGGCGTTGGCGATGTCGACCTGGGACGGGTGGATACAGGTCTTGCCCGCGAAGCCGTGGCGGCGGGCCGCCTCGCACTCGGCGCGGAAGGCCTCGGGGTCCCTCACCGCCGCGAAGGCTCCGTCATAGGCGGGCAGGCCGGCCTCGGCGGCGGCGAGCCGGACGGCGACGCGGATCTGAGCGAGGGCGACTTCGTCGTGCCGGACGATGCCGCACGGCTCCAGCAGATCGGCGTAGCCGATCTGCAGGCCGGCGACGCGGGGATGGGCGCAGGCGAGGTCAGCCGCCCGGCGGAGGCTTCTCGGGGTCTCGATGTTGACGAGGAGGCGAATGCGACCCGTCGGATCGAGGCGGTCGAGGCGCGCGGCCGCCTCGATGATGGCGGCCGGATCCTCGACCATCGGCAGGTTGATGAGATCCGTGCGCGGCAGGGACACCGCCTCGAGGTCGCGCGCGAAATGCCCGGTGCCGGGGGCGTTGACCCGCACCACGACCACCTTGCGCAGGGTGGTCGGCGCTTCCCGCAGATAGGTCGCGAGCGTGTCCCGCGCCTCGTCCTTGCGGGCTTCCGGCACGGCGTCCTCCAGGTCGAAGGAGAGGGCGTCGGCGGGGCCGGTGGCGGCCTTCGCGAACAATTCGGGCCGGGAGGCCGGGACGAACAGCTTGGAGCGCATCAGCACGGCGCGCCTCCGTCAGGCGATCTTGAAATGCGCCATCGCGACGATGGCCACGGTGACGGTGAGGGCCCCGCCGATCCGCGTCGCGACCTGGGCGAAGGGCATCAGTTCCATCCGCTCGGCGGCGGTCAGGATCATCACGTCGCCCGTGCCGCCGAGGCCGCTGTGGCAGGCGTTCACGATCGCGGTCTCGATCGGGTACATGGCGAGCCAGCGCCCGACGACGTAGCCGGTGCCGGTCAGCGCGAGCACGGTCGCCACGATGGTGACGAGGTTGGCCGGGTGGAACGCCTCGACCAGCTCGTGCCAGGGAGTCAGCGCCACCGCCGTGCTGAACAGCAGCGGATAGGTCACCGCCACCACGAAGAAGCGGAACACCACGCGGGCGCCTTCCTCCAGCGAGGCCGGAACCGCCCGCAGCAGCTTCGCGAGGACGACGAGGAACAGCATCGCCACCGGCGCGGGTAATCCGATCAGCGCGTGGATCAGCGTGCCGAAGACGTAGACGGCGATGCCGGTGATGCCGCCGGCCGCGACGGTGGCGACGTCGATCCCGGAGGTGTTGCGGTGAGCCGCACCGTGGTCGGCCTCCGTGTCTCCGTCAGCGGCGGGCTGGAGCCGGCCGTTGCCGGTGAGGTCGGGGCGGCGCTTGCCCAGCGTGTTCAGGGCGCCGCAGATGACGATGGCGACGAGGTTCCCGAAGAACACCAGCGGCAGGATCTGCCCCAGCATCCCGCCGTGGTCGACGCCCAGCGCCTCCGCGTAGCCGACCGAGAGCGGGATCGCGCCCTCGCCGACGCCCCCGGCCATCACGGGCACCACGACGTAGAGGATCGACCGCCAGAAGCCGATGCCGACGAGCCAGCCGACACTTCCGCCCACGAGGAGGCCGGCGAGCGACCCCAGCGCCAGGGGCACGAAGATCTTGGCGAAGCCCTGGATCAGCACCCGACGGTCCATGCTCAGGATCGAGCCGACCACCACGGCAGTGATGAACAGGTAGATGAAGTTCGTCGACTTGGTGAAGGTCGTCACCGACTGCACCAGCGGCGCCGGCAGGAGCTGGTGGGCGACGAGGAACGAGGGCAGGAAGATCGTCACCAGGGACGATCCGCCGACCGCCCGCAGCAGCGGGATCCGCCGGCCGATCTCGGCGCAGGTGAAGCCCCCCGCGACCAGGACGGCGATCATCACCGTCACTTCGCCCGAGATCTTACCCCTGACGGCGAAGGCCGCGATGAGGGCCAGCAGCAGCACATAGACGGGCAGCGGGACGATGCCGACCCGCGTCTCCATGGCCTGAGTCCAGAAGGGTTTCGGCGTCGATATCGAGCGGGTCGAGGTCGCGACCGTGGACCCGGCAGCGGCACGCGCAGTCATCGTTTCCTCCGCATCGCCCCGTGTTCAGCCGGAGTCGCATCGTGTCGGGCAGGCGTCGCCCCGCGCCTTGTCCCGCAGCGGCATGGTCGAGTAAAATGAATTGATCGCATCAATTCATGACGCTCCGGCATGAAACTCCCCGTCGACGGTGTTCAGGCCTTCGTTCTCATCGCGGAGCTCGGCAGCTACCGCCGGGCGTCCGAGAGTCTCGGCTTGACCCAGACCGCGCTCACCCGGCGGATCCAGAAGCTCGAGGGCTTCCTCGGCGCGATGCTCCTCGACCGCACCACGCGGACGGTGCGCCTCAGCGCCGTCGGCCGCGAGTTCCTGCCGCTGGCCACGCGGCTCATCGCCGACTTCACCCAGGGGATCGAGCGCTTGCGCACGACCTCTCGGCTGGGCGTCGGCGACGTCACCGTCGCGACCGTCCAATCGATTGCCTTCCGTCGGATGCCGGCGGTTCTGCAGGCCTACGCGCGCGATCATCCGCAGAACCGGGTGCAGATCCTCGAACGCTCCGGCGCGCTGGTCACCGAAGCCGTGCGCAAGGGTGAGGCGGATTTCGGGATCCACATCCAGCAGGAGGCCGATGCCGATCTCCTCGAGGATCGGCTCGTGCGGGATCCGTTCGTGCTGATCTGCCACCGCAGCCATCCGCTGGCCGGACGGCGCGAGCTTCGGTGGACCGAGTTATCCGGTACGGATCTCGTGACGCTCGGCGGCGCCAGCGGCAACCGGGCGCGCGTCGAGGCTCAACTGGCAGCCGCGGACTTGCCGCCGCGCGGTCGGTTCGTGGTCGAGAGCACGCCGACCGCCCTGGCGCTGGTGTCGGCCGGCATCGGCGCCGCGATTCTCCCGGCGGCCCTCGGGGGCGCTTCTCCGCGCGACGATCTCGTTGAGGTCTTGCTGACCGAGCCCGCGATCTACCGCACGATCAGTCTGGTGCGCCGCCGCAATACCTCCCTGACGCCGGCCGCAGCCATGTTCTACGAGGCACTCAAGGCTGAACTGTCGACGGATCTCGATGAGTTTGCACTGCGAGGAGATCCGGACGGCGCCGCCCTCCTGCGCCGATGAGGGCGTGCCGCCGGAAAATCTCGCTCTCGGGATCCGCCGTCAACGCCCTGCATGACCGGGAGGGGGCAACGCGGGACGGGCGGTTGGCGGAACAGGGCTGCCCGCGCCGCGTCCGGCGCATGACCGACGACGTCGGAGATACCGCGGAAGCCAAGCTGGAATGAGCCGGCTCTCGACCGGGCCCTCTCCCGGCTGAGGAGCTGCGATGGGTTTCCGGGCCGCCGTGGCAGCATCCGACTAGCCTCGGGCGAGCGGTTCGCTGAGGATGCCGTGCGGCGATGTGCGGCGATGTGCGGCGATGTGCGGCGATGTGCGGCGATGTGCGGCGATGTGCGGTGATGCGCTGCACGCGCCCCGCGATCCCGCGCCGGCCGCGGGCCGGGGTTGCGCGCTGCCGCGGATCCGGTCAGGCCGGAGCGCGGTTCATGCCGGGGCGCCGCGCCCCCGTCGGGAGACCGAGCTTGACCGCGCCGAGTCCCACAGCCTCGCCCCCCGGACGTCTCCGGCGGCGCCGCCTCGCGGCCGGCCGGGGCAGCCTGAGCCGGCCCGGCGGCGACCTGCGGCGCCTGCCCACGGGTCTCGATCTCCGGAACGTGCGTCTCGTGGAGGGCGTGCGCGCCGCCTTCGCGTTCGGCGTCGTCATCCTCCTCAACATCTGGATCCAGTGGTCGCCGCTGCTGACCATGGCGCTCGCCGCCAACCTCGCCTGCTTCTGCGACAACGGCGGCCCGATGCGCGCGCGACTGCGCGTCCTCACCGCCTTCTCGTTCCTCGGCGGCCTGCTCTGGGCCGGCCTCGGCCTGATCCAGCCCCTCGGCCTGCCGGTGGTCGTCCCGGTTGCCTGCGCGCTGATCTTCGCCTGCTCGTACGCGCGCGTCTGGAGCGTGCAGGCCCAGTCGGCCGGCAACGTGCTCGTGGTGGTGCTGTGCATCGCCCTCGACCGGCCGCTCGACGGGGCGCAGGCGGCCGTCACCGCGGCGATGTTCGCGGCCGGCGGTCTCTGGGCGACCTTCCTGGCCCTGGTCATCTGGCGGCTGCACCCGTACCGCCCGGCCCACCGGGCCGTGGCGGAGGTCTGGCACAACCTCGCCCGGCTCTGCGGCGACCTCGAGCGGCTCGTCGCCCTGCCGGAGCCCGACACGGCCGCCTTCGACGGCCACGCGCGGGGCCACCGGCGCGGCGTGCGGGCGAGCATCGAGACCGCCCGGACCATGATCCTCGACCTCGCCCGCTCCCGCGAGCGCGTCTCCGACCGCACCGCCCAGGCCCTGCTGCGCCTGGAGAGCGCCGAGCAGATCTTCGCCGCCCTGATCGCCGTGGGCGAACTGATCGACAGCCGCCCCGACGCGCGCCGCCGGGCGCTCGCCAAGGTGTTCCTTCGGCGCCTGCGCCCCCTGCTGGTGACCATCGCCCGGGCGATCCGCGACGACGTCAACCTCGACCTCGCCCGCCTGGAGCACTCCATCGCCCGGGTGGCCGAGGGCCTGTCGGAGGACCCGACCCTGGCCCGCCTCGCCGACCGGATCGTCGGGCGCGTGCGGATCGGCGCCAAGCTGTCGACGCCGGACGGCTACCGGCCCGGCGGCACGATCACGGAGGGCGGCAGCCTCGACCGCTGGACCCGCTACGTCGGGCCGCTGGCGCAGAACTTCACCCTGGCCTCGCCCAACCTGCGGCACGCCCTGCGGGCGAGCGCGGTCGCGGCGCCGGCGCTCGCCGCGACCCTGACCTACGCGGGCGCCTTCACGCACTGGCTGGTGATGACCGTGGTGCTCACCATGCAGCCCTTCTACGCGGCGACGTGGCAGCGGGCGCTGGAGCGGATCGGCGGCACGGTGCTGGGCGGCCTCGTGGGCGCCGTGCTCGCCTACTACGCCACGAGCCCGCTGGCGGAGGCCGGGCTGATCCTGGTGCTCAGCATCGTCGGCTTCGCGGCGCGCCAGATCTCCTACGGCTTCTTCGTCACCTGCCTGACGCCCCTCGTGGTGCTGCTCGTCGAACTGCTGGAGCCCGGCCACAGCTCCTGGGAGATCGTCGCCATGCGGGGCGGCTTCACGGTGCTGGGCGGCGTGATCGCGGTGGCGAGCTGCCTGGTGCTCTGGCCGATCTGGGAGCCCGATCAGGTCCGGCAGGAACTGCGCCGGGCGCTCAGGGCGCAGGCCGGCCTCGCCGAGGCGGTGCTCCGCGCGCCGCCCGGCGAGGGCCGCGAGACCGCGATCGCGGCGCAGAGCCGCGAGGCCGGCCTCGCCCTCAACGATCTGGAAGCGGCGCTGTCCCGCGCCCTGCAGCAGCCCCGGGCCGGCAGCCACCCGGAGGTGGAATCCGCCCTGGTGGCCGACGCGACCCTGCGCCGGATCAGCGCCCGGCTCATCGTCCTGCGGCACGCCCCGGAGGCGGCCGCCCCCGAGGCGGAGCCTTGGCGGGCCTGGATCAGCGCGACCCTGGCGGCCCTGGGTGCCGACAGGCCCGTGCCCGAGCGGCCCGCGCTGGATCGCGGGCAATCGCTCGTGCGCCTCGTCAGTCAGGTCGATCTTCTGGTCGGGACCCTGCGCCCCGGGGAGATCCGGGCCGCGGCGGGGGACGATGGCGGGGCGCTTGAGACCGGGCGCGGGACCGACGCGCGCGCGGGCCAGCCGGTCCTGCCGTCCTGACGGACGGGCCTGCCGAGCCCCGCGCGAGGGCCGGTCCCGCGGCGTTCCCGCGGGCCCGGTCTCCCGTCAGAACCGCGGCAGGGCGTTGGCCGGGCCGCCGGCATGCGGGCCGCTGTAGCGGTAGGCGGCCGCCCGCGCGGGACCGGCGTCGTTCCGGTACAGGGCGGGGGCGTTGCCGACCCAGCCCGAATAGGCCGAGGCCGGGTAGGGCGAGTGCTTCGAATCGAGGCCCTGCGCGAGGGCGGGCGTGGCGACCGCGGCGACCAGGGCGGCGGCGGCGAGCATGCGGACGGTCATGGTGATCTCCTAGTGTCTTCGTATGACTTCGACGGGAAGTCATCCGGTCAACCGTGTCGAGTGAGGAAGATCGTCGTCGCGATGCGCTGGGCGGCGGTCTTGATCGCTCCGGCTTTGCTTGGCCGAATGTGACCTCTCAACGGGGATACTCTGCCCCGGGTTCGCGCGCCGCCGTGCGCTGGCGCACGGGGAGACGCGGCGCGGGCCGGGAGGCCGGAGACCGGCCCGGCCGGGGATGCGTCCCGCGCCGAAGCGTGGCACAGACCGCGGCCTGAAAGGGATGCAGACCATGCGGCTGATCGTCGGCCTCGGAAACCCGGGCGCGCGCTACGCGGGCAACCGCCACAATATCGGCTTCCTCGCCGTCGACGCGATCGCCCGCCAGCACCGGGCGAGCCCGTTCCGCCACCGCTTCCAGGGCGAGGCCGCCGAGGTGGTGCTGGGCACCGAGCGGGCGATCCTGCTGAAGCCCTCGACCTTCATGAACGAGTCCGGCCGCGCGGTCTCGGAGGCGCAGCGCTTCTACAAGATCCCGCTGGCCGACGTGATCGTGCTGCACGACGAGCTCGACCTCGCCCCCGCCAAGCTCCGGGTGAAGCGCGGCGGCGGCAATGCCGGCCATAACGGCCTGCGCTCGATCACCGCGCAGTGCGGCAACGACTACCGGAGGGTGCGGCTCGGCATCGGTCATCCCGGCGACAAGGCGCTGGTCCATGCCTACGTGCTCAACGATTTCGGCAAGGCCGAGCTGCCCTGGGTCGAGGATCTCTGCCGGGCGGTGGCCGACCACGCCGCCCTGCTCGCCGCCGGCGAGGACGCGAGCTTCCAGAACAAGGTCCACCTCGCCATGGCCGGCCGCGGCTGGGACGACGTGAAGACGCTGGGCGCCAGAAATTGACACGCCCACACGGGGACGGGATATCGGGGCGGGCGAGAGGGTCCGATGAAGGCGGTGCGCGTCGCGCCCGGCTGTCGGCGGTTCGATTGCCTCCCGGCGGCCGCGGCCCGGCGCGTCGGTGCCGCGCGTGCTCGACCGAGGACAGGGCGCGCGGCGTGTTCGCGGACCCGATTCTCATCAACCCATTCCGCGCGTCGCCCGACGACGCGCTGCGACGGAACTGACCCATGGGCTTCAAATGCGGCATCGTCGGCCTGCCGAACGTCGGCAAGTCGACCCTCTTCAACGCGCTGACGCAGACGGCGGCCGCCCAGGCGGCGAACTACCCGTTCTGCACCATCGAGCCGAATGTCGGCGAGGTGGCGGTGCCGGATCCGCGGCTGACTGACCTCGCCCGGATCGCGTCCTCGAAGGAGATCATCCCGACGCGGCTGACCTTCGTGGACATCGCCGGCCTCGTCCGCGGCGCCTCCAAGGGCGAGGGCCTGGGCAACCAGTTCCTGGCCAATATCCGCGAGGTCGACGCCATCGCCCACGTGGTCCGCTGCTTCACGGACGGCGACGTCACCCACGTGGAGGGCAAGGTCGATCCGGCCGCCGATATCGAGACCATCGAGACCGAGCTGATGCTCGCCGACCTCGACAGCCTGGAGCGCCGCGCCCAGTCGCTGGAGAAGAAGGCCAAGGGCGCCGACAAGGAGGCCAAGGAGACCCTCGACCTCGTCAACCGCGCCCTGCCGCTCCTGCGCGACGGCAAGCCCGCCCGCCTCGTGGAGCGCAAGCCCGACGAGGAGAGGCTGTTCCAGCAGCTCGGCCTGATGACCGCCAAGCCCGTCCTCTACGTCTGCAACGTCGACGAGGGCGACGCCGACAAGGGCAACGCCTACTCGGACGCGGTCTTCGCCCGCGCCAGGGCGGAGGGCGCCGTGGCGGTGGTGGTCTCGGCCAAGATCGAGAGCGAGATCGCCGTGATGCCGGAGGCCGACCAGGCCGAGTTCCTGGAGGCGGTGGGGCTCACCGAGCCGGGCCTGAACCGGGTGATCCGCGCCGGCTACGACCTGCTCGGCCTCGTCACCTACTTCACGGTCGGCCCCAAGGAGGCCCGCGCCTGGACGATCACCAAGGGCACCCGCGCCCCCGGGGCGGCCGGGGTGATCCACTCGGATTTCGAGAAGGGCTTCATCCGCGCCGAGACGATCGCGTTCAAGGATTACACGACCCTCAACGGCGAGGCCGGGGCCCGGGACGCCGGCAAGCTCCGGCTGGAGGGCAAGGATTACGTGGTGCAGGACGGCGACGTGCTGCACTTCCGCTTCGCCAACTGAGGCCGGTGCTGTCGGCACGGTGCGCGCGCTTCATCCCCGCCCCGCTGATCAACGAGACGAGCCCGCCATGCCCGATCCCGCCCTCGAAGACTTCTCCGTCGGCGACGTGATCGTCGGGGAGCCGCTGACGGTGACCCGCGACGACATCGTGGGCTTCGCGAAGGATTTCGACTTCCAGCCGTTCCACCTCGACGAGGCGGCGGCGGAGACGACCTTCGCGGGCCGGCTGATCGGCTCGGGCTGGCACACGGCGGCCCTGGGCATGCGGCTGCTCCAGCAGGGGCCGTTCCGGGGCGGCTCGTCGCTCGGCGCGCCGGGCATCGACGAGCTGCGCTGGCTCGCGCCGGTCCTGCCCGGCGACGCCCTGACGCTGACCTTCCGGGTCGCGGGCCTGCGCGACTCGGCCACGAAGCCCGGCCTCGGCTTCGTGACCGCCGAGGTCGCCCTCGGCAACCAGCGGGCTGAGACGGTGCTGACCCAGCGCTTCACCTTCATGCTCGCCCGCCGCGGCACCGACCCCCTGCCCCCGCGGCCGGTGGAGACCGGCGTGCCGGGGCCGGTCGCCGAGCCGGAGGATGCCGAGATCCTGCCGTTCCTGCGGGATGCCGAGATCGGGGCCGTGCGCGACCTGGGCGCCTACCCGTTCACCGCCGAGGCGATCGTGGCCTTCGCGCGGGCCTACGATCCGCAGGCCTTCCACCTCGACCACGACGCGGCCAGGCGCAGCCATTTCGGCGGCCTCTGCGCCTCCGGCTGGCACACGACCGCCGCCTACATGAACCGGATGCTCACGACCCGCGCCCGGGACGCCGCCTACACGGCCAGCCGCGGGCCGGTGCCGGAGGCGGGGCCCTCCCCCGGGTTCAAGAACCTGCGCTGGCTGAAGCCCGTCTACGCGGGCGACACGGTGCGCTTCAGCGCCAAGCTCACCGACAAGCGCGCCTCGGCGTCACGGCCCGGCTGGGGCTTGGCCTTCGCGCGCAACACCGGGGTGAACCAGCGCGGCGAGGCGGTTTTCGCCTTCGACAGCGCGGTCTTCCACCGCTGGGAGCCCTGAGCGGGCCCGGCCGTCAGGCCGGAGCCTTGCCGAGCACCGCGAGGGACTGGCCCAGATGCGCGCCCGACGGCCACGGCGCCGCCGTTCCGTCGAGGAACGCCACGCTGTCGAAGCCGATATGGTCCGCCCAGGTCTGCCAGACGCTGCGCTCGATGAACGTGTTGAGGTGCGGCACCGTGCTGGTGCGCTGCTCGCCGACCGTCTTGGTGAAGACGCCCCAGTGCGAGGCCATGCTGAACTCGAGGAACGAGGCCACGACGCGGCCGCCGGGCCTGAGGGCGCGGTGCATCTCCTCCAGGTAGATGTAGCACTCCGTGTGCAGGAGATGCGTGAACACGCTGAAGGCCGAGACGAGGTCGACGCTGCCGTCGGCGACCGGCAGCGACAGCGCCGTGTTCCTGGCGAAGCGGTAATCCTTGGGACAGCGGCGCTTGGCGTAGTCCAGCAGCTCCTGGACGACGTCGAGGCCGAGATACGCGACGGTGCCGGTGCGGGCGAGGTGAACCGCCAGGCGCCCGGAGCCGCAGCCGAAATCGACCACCGACTGGCCGTCCCGGAGCCCGAAATGGTGGAGGATCTCGCACTCGATCGCGCCGATCCGGTCGTAGTCGCCGCCCACCGCCACGCTCATCGCCTCGTCCAGGGGCAAGTCGCGCGTCAATTGGCGTACGTACGCCTCGTAATCCTCGACGAAATGAAATCTCGCCATCGCGGCCACCTCGAAGGCATCGAGATCGGACTGGGATGATCAGTCCGTCCGCCGTCGAGACGTGTTCTTCCCCGCGGCGGTCCAGCATCCGTTGTGCCGAACACCGTCGAGCCGGGGAAGCATCGGCGTGGATACGGGGCGCGAATTGCCCCCGAGGCTGCCTTTTCGGTCACACCGCGTTCGGGACGCCCCGGATACTGCGCCGGGCGGCCGCGGCCGCCCGGAACTCCGCCCTCACGCCGCGCTCCGGCGCTCCGGGTAGAGCCCGTGCAGGCCCTCGCGGCTCGCGTCGCAGATGCCGCGCTCCGTGATGATCCCGGTCACGAGGCGCGACGGCGTCACGTCGAAGGCGGGGTTGGCCACCGGGCTGCCGGGGGAGACGACCTCGATCGTGGCGAAGCCGCCGTCGGGCAGCCGGCCGGTCATGTGGGTGACCTCGCGCCCGTCGCGCTCCTCGATCGGGATCTCCTTCACCCCGTCGTCGAGCGTCCAGTCGATGGTCGAGAACGGCAGGGCGGCGTAGAACGGCACGCCGTTGTCGTGGGCCGCCAGCGCCTTCAGGTAGGTGCCGATCTTGTTGCAGACGTCGCCGCTCGCCGTGGTCCGGTCCGAGCCGACGATGCAGAGGTCGACGTCGCCGTGCTGCATCAGGTGGCCGCCGGCATTGTCGGCGATGACCGTGTGCGGCACGCCGTGGCCGTTCAGCTCGAAGGCCGTGAGCGCGGCGCCCTGGCTGCGCGGCCGGGTCTCGTCGACCAAGACGTGGACCGGCACGCCCCGCTCGTGGGCGGCGTAGACCGGCGCGAGCGCCGTGCCCCAGTCCACCGTGGCCAGCCAGCCGGCATTGCAGTGGGTCAGCACGGTGATCGGCCGGTCGCCGCCCCGGGCCGCGTGGAGGTCGGCGATGATCTGGCCGCCGTGGGCGCCGATCGCGCGGCAGCTCGCCACGTCCTCCTCGGCGATGCGGCCGGCCTCCGCGAAGGCGCGGGCGAAGCGCTCGTCCGGCGCGGTCTGGCGCAGGTTGGCGGAGACCCGGTCCAGCGCCCAGCGCAGGTTGATCGCGGTCGGGCGGGTCGCCGCGAGCGTCGCCACCGCCCGGTCGATGCCGTCGTGGGAGGCGTCGGCCCGCATGGCGAGCGCCAGCCCGTAGGCGGCCGTGACGCCGATCAGGGGCGCGCCCCGCACGATCATCGTGCGGATCGCCACCGCGGCGTCCTCCAGCGTGGCGAGGCGCCTCAACTCGAACGCGAAGGGCAGGCGGGTCTGGTCGATCACCTGGACGCTGACGCCGTCGGGGTCCGGGAAGATCGTGCGGTAGGGCTGGCCGTCGATATTCATGGCCGCTCCTGTGCCACAGCGGGGCGGCTTTTGCATCCTCCCGGGCGCCGGCGCGACGGCCTGGGGATGCCCCGCCCGGCGGCCGGTCAGCCTTCCTCAACCTTAGCGGGTCGTTAAGGCGCTCGTGCCTAGCCTCGGGGGTAAGTTCCCGTTTCGCGTCCGGTCCCGCATGCGCTCGCTTCGCCGTCCCGCATCGCCCTACGAGACTTTCGTCGACAGCGTTCGCCCGTTCCTGGGCAAGCGCCTGACGGAGCTCGGCGGCTTCGTGCTGTTCACCGGCGCGGTCGCCCTGACCGTGGCGCTGGCCACGTGGTCGATCGACGACCCGAGCCTGAACCACGCCACCGACCACGCCGCCCACAACGTCCTCGGCCAGCCGGGCGCCGTCGTGGCCGATCTCGCCATGCAGATCCTGGGCCTGGGCTCCCTGGCCTTCGTGCTGCCGCCGGTCCTCTGGGGCATCCGGCTGATGCGGGAGCGCGACCTGCCCGAGGGCGGCCTGCGCATCGCGCTCTGGATCATCGGCTTCTGCGCCGCCAGCGCGGTGGCGAGCGCGCTCCCGCCGACGACCCGCTGGCCGCTGCCCACCGGCCTCGGCGGCGTGGCCGGCGACGGCCTGCTGTCGATGGCGCGGGTGATCGTCGGCGCGGTCTCGTCGGCGGCGGCCCACCTCGTCGGCTTCGGCTACGCCGCGGTGGCGATCCTCAGCCTGACCGGCGCCTGCCGATTCGGCGCCGTCGAGGAGGAACCCCTGCACGACGACCCCTACCCCGTCCGGCGGGCGCCGGCGCGGGGCCGGGATTCGGGCCGGGACGAGCGCGAGGATTCCGACGAGCCGAGCCTCGGCCTCGTCGGTGTCGGCGCCCTGGCGCAGGGGCTGATGGGCCTGCGCGGCGCCGCGGCCGAGCGGATCGCCGCGTGGCGCGCGGGCCGGGCCGAGCCGATCGACGGCGCGTCGCCCGCCCTCGCGGCCCGCCGCGCCTTCACGGACGCCGATCTCCCCTGGGCCGACCACCTGCCCGAGGGCCGGCAGGCCGGCGCGAGCCGGCGCGAGCCCGTCTTCGACGCCTCCGAGGACGCCACCGCGGCGCCGGCCCGCCGCGCCGCGCCGCCGCGGGACGACGCGGAGGACGATCCGGACACGTTCGAGGCGCCGCAGCGCCCGGTCCCGCCGCGGGCCGAGCCGACCGCGTCGCGGGTGGCCCCGCCGCCCGCCGCGCCCGTGCCGGCCCGGCGCGCCCCCGCGCCGCCGGTCCGCCCCGAGGATTACGCCCTCCCCGCCCTCGACCTGCTGGCGGCCCCCCGCGGCCCGTCCCAGGCGAGCCTGATCTCGGCCGATGCCCTGGAGCAGAACGCCACGCTGCTGGAGGCGACGCTCGGCGATTTCGGCGTGCGCGGCGACATCCTGGCGGTGCGGCCGGGCCCGGTCGTCACCCTCTACGAGCTCGAGCCCGCCCCCGGCACCAAGTCCAGCCGCGTGATCGCGCTCGCCGACGACATCGCCCGGTCGATGTCGGCGGTCTCGGCCCGCGTCGCGGTCGTGCCCGGCCGCAACGCCATCGGCATCGAGCTGCCGAACGCCAAGCGCGAGACGGTGTACCTGCGCGAGCTCCTGGCCTCGACGGACTTCGCCGAGAGCAAGCACAAGCTGGCGTTGTGCCTCGGCAAGAACATCGGCGGCGAGCCGATCATCGCCGACCTCGCGCGCATGCCGCACCTGCTGGTGGCCGGCACCACCGGCTCGGGCAAGTCGGTGGCGATCAACACCATGATCCTCAGCCTGCTCTACCGGCTCAAGCCGGAGGAGTGCCGCCTGATCATGGTCGACCCGAAGATGCTGGAGCTGTCGGTCTACGACGGCATCCCGCACCTGCTCTCCCCCGTGGTCATCGATCCGAAGAAGGCGGTCATCGCCCTCAAGTGGGCCGTGCGCGAGATGGAGGAGCGCTACAAGAAGATGGCCAAGATCGC
>NZ_JBQEPK010000049.1:0-35480 GCF_052045615.1 Methylobacterium sp. 22177
GAAGCTTCTTGATCATCTGGTCCTCTGTCTCCCGTTGGACGGGATGTGTGCGGGGCGGACAGAACGCCAGGATGCGCCGGGGCGATAGTGCATCGCTGCAACAGCCCAGAATCGGGTCCTCGGCGTCGAAACGGGCGGGTGCGCTGGAGCACATCGCGAAATCGACCGGTCAAAGCCAAGAAGAGGATCTGTATCCGAGTGTTTCCGGAAACAAAATGCCCCGTCGCGCGGGGGGGCGGACGGGGCTTCAGTTTGTCGGTGAACGTTCCCAGGACCAACCAGGAAGCTTCGAGGTTTAATAAATCCTACCGGTCGGCGCCCCGCAAGCCCGCTCGCGATCCCGCGAGCGGTTAACATTAATTTACGGCCGTTCCCGCCGATGCCCCGGCCCGCGACCGCGGGCTGGGCCGCAGATCTCGTGCGATCCGGTCCCGTATCGCAGAGGGTCTGGACGCGTCCGCGCACCTGCGCCGCGCCTATTCGCGATGCCGGTCGCGGATCCGCGCAGATGTATCCTGCGTCCGATCCCGTCCGAGTCTTGATCCTGCGCCGCCGGGTCTTGTCGCCCGGCCCGCGCCGGATCGATGTCCTGGGGAGCGGCAGATCTCGCGGGGGAACGGCGCCGGCGCGGCGCCGTTCCCCCGGCCTGTGGAGAAGATGCCGCCACGGCCGGGCGGCGCGGCCGTGGCGGCTTTTCCGGTGCGCCGCGGGCCCTATGTGCCGGCCTCGTCGTCGGTGGAGATCTCAGGAGACGCGCATGCACCCCGTCGCGCTGCCTTCGATGCCGGCCCTCCGGGTCCGGATGGACGGTGTCGGCCCCGCGCCGGCCGGGAGGCCTCGATGACCGACACGCCGGCCCCGTATCTCGCGGTGGCGTTCCTCTCGGCGCTGTTCCTGCTGGTGGCCGGGCTTCAGGCGGAAGGCCTCCTGTGGTGACGCCCCGGGTCCGCATCGGTCGCGCCGCCGCGCGGCCGTCCGGCCCGGTCACCGGCGGGGGCGGCGCTTGACGCGTCCGCGCGCGTAGCCCGCCGATGTTCGGCTTCTCCCTCAGCGCCACCGAACCGGACAGCATCGCCCACATCATCCAGGTGGCGCTCGCGCCCGCCTTCCTGCTCTCGGCGCTGGCGACGCTGCTCAACGTGTTCTCGACCCGCCTCGGCCGGATCTCCGACAAGGTCGACAGCCTCTCGGCGGAGGCCGCCCGGGCGACGGACGCCGAGGCCGCTCGCCTCGCCCGCCGCCTGACCTTCCTGCGACGGCGCTCCTTCGTGCTGGACGTGGCGGTGGTCCTGGCCTCGCTGGCGGGCGGCCTGATCGGTCTGGCCGTGCTCACGCTGTTCGTCGGCGCGCTGCGCGATGCGGCGACCGCGTCCGTCCTGTTCGCCTGCTTCGGGGCGGCGCTGGTCTGCACCGTCGCGGCGATCGCGGCGTTCATGACCGAGATCCTCATGGCCGGCCGCGGCGTCCGCGACGCGGTCGACCGCCAGAAGGACCAGGTGGCGACGCCGCGGTGAAGCCCTCGAAGCGCCCGGTCCTCCCGGTGATCGCGGGGGCGATCCTGCGGCGCCCGCTCGGGCGCGCCCGCGGTGCCGGTAGGGCGATCGGGGCCGAACCGGCGGCGATTTCGATTGCGGCGCCCGGGAACCGGGCCTTAGTCTGCCGGTGGCCTGATTCCGCCGCCGGCCGCGCCCGAGTGTTCCGCCATGAGCATCGCGATCCTGATTGCCTTCGTCGCCGGCGCACTCTGCCTCGGAATCCTGTCCGCGCTCATCCCGTTCGGGCGGCGCGAGGCCGAGGAACCGGACGAGGCGCTCCCGTACGAGGACGAGTTCCTCGACCTCGGTGGCCCGGTGATCGATCTGGAGCCGCGCCACCTCACCTGACCGGAACCTACCGGGAGGCGGATCCCGCGGTGCCGGGCGTCGCGGCGTCCTGCCGGGCCGACCAGACGACGCGCCCGGCGGCATCCCGCAGGGCCGCCGAGCCCGCGCGGCCGGCACGCAGCGCCGCGAAGCGGGCCTTCGCGGCGGCGACCGCCGCCTCCTCGAGGGGGCCGGCAATCTGCTCGTCGTGGATGATGATGCCGCCAGCGCTCTCGCGGTGGATCATGCATTGCAGCCGGTAGGGCGCGGCGGTCCCGGGCGGAGCCATGGCGATGTCCCGTCCGGTCACGGGGCCGGCCCTGTGCCGGTTCGGATGGCGGGCACGCCGCGAAACATCCGGCCCTCCTCGGTTCGACGCGTCGAGCGCGATCCATACCAGATTCGTCCGGCCCGGGGCGATCTCGCGCTGTGCCTCGCGCGGTGGTGCCTCGCGCGGTGGTGCCTCACGCGTTTGCCCCGAGCGCCCCCGTGGGCCGCCCGCGCGGCGTGCGCGGGCGGCCGTCGTCCGGCGGTCGGAGCCGCCCGCGCTCCGCTCAGGCCGCCTCGCCCTCCGCGTCGTCGGCGTCCAGGATCGTCTCCAGGTCGCCCACGAGCGCGTCGAGCTGGTCGGCGGTCGCGACGAGCTTGAGCTTCGTGCCGTCCTGCGCCTCGACCGCGATCTCGATGTGGTCGGCCACCTTCGCGGCCAGGGCCTGCTTCACCGTGTAGGTCGTCACGTTTGACGTGTCGGCGGACTTGTCGGCCATGCTGATCTCCTGAGTGGCTGCGGGCAACGCGGGGAGACCGGGATCGGCGGTGCGGCAGAAGCTCGCGACCGTGGCCGACACCCCCAGCGGGGCGTGTTCGACCGCGGCTAGCCGCGCCTGCGCGTGGAGCGCTCGACCACGCGCTGCCGGTGCGTCGGAACCTCCGGCAGCCGGGCGAATCCCGCCGGGGCGCGGTCCCGGGCCGCCGCGGGACGCGGTGCGGGCAGAAGCTCCGGGGGGGACCGGGGTGTCTCGACGACGACCGCCTCCAGCACGATGGGCCGCCTCGCCGGCGCGGGCCGCACCGGGCGCTCCGACCGGGCCGCGAGGGTCCCGAGGGCCCAGAGCCCGAGGCAGAACAGGCCGATCAGGATCCCGTCCCGGGACGGCTCGGTCCGGCACATCAGGATCCCGGTGCCGGTGAGGGCGGCCGCGGCCGCGAACAGGCGCGGGGTCGGATCGGCGGAACGCATGCGGCACCTTCGGTGCGGCGCCCCTAGGGACGCGTGAACGGCGTCGCTCCAATTGTCCGCACCACCCGGTTCTCCCCGCTTCTCGCCACTTCTCCCCGGTCCACACCGGTTCAGGCGGCCGGGACGGGCTGGGCGGCCCGGGGGACGCGTCTCAGCCCGCCAGGCTGGACGGGGCCTGCCAGGCGACGCCGGGATGCTCGCGGATGTCCCCGGCCCGGGATCCGGTATCGGCGTCGCTCGTCCAGTCGCCGGGCTCGGCGACGTGGGCGATCTCGGCCTCCGGATAGGCGGCCGACAGGAACAGGCGCGCCTCGCCCTCGGCCTCGGCCCGGACCGTCACGAGCGGCCGCTCGCCGCCCCCGTCGCGCACCTGCGCGATGAACAGCTTGGTCATGGTCTCCCTCCGGATGGGTCCGCCGGCGCGGCGGGATCAGGCCCGCAGTTCCTCGACGTGGAGGCCGCCGGCCCGCAGGTGGTCCGGGATCCGGGTGCGGTCGCGGAAGCCGGCGGCGCGCGCCATCGCGTCGAGGGCCGCCAGGGGATCGAGCGCAGCGCCGCTCCAGAGAACCGCGCCCGTCGCCGCCTGCATGATCCGGAACACCTTCACGCCACGCCCCCGGTCTCGACCCTCGGACAAGCTCGGGGGAGTCGCGGGTGTTCCCGACGAACGGCCGTCGGCGGCTGCGGCCGATTCGCGCCGGCTCTGCCCCGGCGGGAACGGGGGCGCCGGGCGGCGGTTCTCCAGCCAACGCCGGCACGGGCCGGCACGGCGAGAACCCACGTCGAGAACCCGATCGGGATACAAGGAGAGCCATGACCAGCCGCACCGTCCAGTCCGCCCTGCTCGCCCTCGCCCTCGTCGCCGGGAGCGCCGGGATGGCCGCCGCGCAGAGCACCCCCAACGGCAACACCTCGTCCCCCGGCGCTCCCGCGGGCGACAACAGCACCGGCAACGGCGCCACCGGCAGCGGCGCGGCCCCGAGCGGCCGGTAACGGTCGGTTAACCGTCAGGATCGAAGCCCTCGATCCTCACAACCGTGCAACTCTCCGTCCCGCGGCCACCCGGCCTGCGGGACGTTCTGTTTCCGGGCCCTTGCCGATCCCTTGCCGGGCCCTTGCCGACCCCGCCGGGACGGGGCGCGGCCCAGAGTCCGGTGATTGGAACGGAGTGCCACTTTTCTGGGCAGGCAGAATCGCCATACTGTCGGCGTGACCGGGCCGCGCCCGGTCGGGACCGACACGGGCGATGCGACCGAAACCGATCCTGGAGCTCACGGGCGAGAGCCCGGGCCCTCGTCAGGCCGACGACTGGCGCGACGCCGTCGCGCCGTTCTGGGATTTCACGATCCGCCGGGAGGACCTGTCCGATTTCCGCGGGCAGTCCCGGGTCCGGCACCTCGGCACCGCGATCGTCTGCAGCGCCCGCGCCTCCGGGCTCGAGTTCGTGCGCGCGCGGGCCCTGACCGCCCGGATGGGCGTCGATCACATCGTCGCCCACATGCGCGTCTCCGGGCAGTCGAGGGTCACGATCGGCGGCCGGGAGCGGGACTGCGCCCCCGGCGACATCTGCCTGTTCGACCTGTCGCAGCCGCTCTCCGCGGCCTCCACGGATTACGAGGCGATCACGGTGGTGCTGCCGCGCCCGCTCTTCGGAGCCCGGCAGAGCGCCCTCGACGCCCTGCACGGGTCGGTGATCCGGGGCGCGACCCCGTTCGGCCGGATGCTCAACGACCACCTGCGCTCCCTGAGCGCGCACGCGACGGGGTTCTCGGAGCCGGAGGCCGCGGCGGCGGCCGAGGCCACGGCCGCGCTGCTCGGGGCGGCGACCCTGGGCCTGCCGCAGGACGAGGGCGGCACGCAGCCGCCCGAGCGGGCGCCGCTGCTCGTCGCGATCCGGCGCTTCGTCGAGGCCGAGCTCGCCTCCGCGGACCTGTCCGCCGAGACGATCGGGCTGCGGTTCGGCGTCTCGCGCAGCGCCCTCTACCGGCTGTTCGTCCCCCTCGGCGGCGTGTCCGGCTACATCCGGCAGCGCCGGCTCGCCCGCGCCTATCGCGACCTCGCCGCCGGCGACGGGCGCTTCGCCCGCATCTCCGAGGTGGCGTATCGCTGGCGCTTCGAGAGCCCCGCGCACTTCACCCAGGCCTTCCGCGCCGAGTTCGGCTGCGCCCCCCGGGATGTCCGCGCCCAGGCCGCGGCCGAGCCCGCCCGGTCCACGGCCGCGGAGCCGCCGGCCCAGGCCGAGACCTGGACCGACTTCTACCAGTGGGTCCTCAAGCTGGCGGCCTGAGCGGGTCCGGGGCCGGAACCCGGACCTTGTGCCCCCGGCATCGGATGGACCATAAGGGCCGCGATGACCTTCGAGGTTCGGCATAGGCGCCCGGCCGGGGCGCGGCGCTGGTGGGCGCTCGTCGCCCGCACGCTCGCGCTCGTCCTGGCGCTGACCGTCGCCGCCCCGGGCGTCGGCCTCGCGGCGGATCTCGCCTTCCACGCGGGCGGCCATCACGACCGGAGCCAGGGCCCGGCCCTCGACGCGCCGGCGGCCCCCACGACCGTCGATCCCGGCCTCTCGGAGCACCTCCATTGCGGCTGCCATCAGGCGGCCCGCCTGGAGGCGACCGAGATCGCGCCCCCGGCCGCCCCGGGCCGGTTGCGGCCGGGCGCCCTCGCCCAGGGCCGCCCCTCCGTGAGTCCCGACCGGCTGCCGCGGCCCCCGCGCGCCTGAGCTGACGCCGCCCGCGGGCGGCGCCCCGCCCGGATTCCGAGCAGGCTCCGGGTTCGCCCTCACGTGACACCTGAACGGGACCTCCCGGGACCGCCGCGCGCGGCACCCCGCCGTCCCGGCCGAGCAGCTTCCCCATGCGCATCGTCCCGTCCGTGGCCGCCGCCGCGGCACTTCTGGCCGCCGGCTTCGCCCTCGGCTCCGCCGTTCCCGCCGTCCCCACCCTGCCCGACCGTCTCCGGCAGACCCTCGCGGCCGCCGGACTCGCCCGCCCTCCGGCCGACGATCCCGATCATCGCGCCGCGGCCGCCGCACCGGGCCGGCCGGAGGCCGCGCCCGATCCGCACGCGGGCGACGATCACGCCGACCACGGCCACGCGCACGACCACGCGCACGGCCACGCGCACGGCCACGCGCACGGCGCCGACGAGGCCCACGAGCGGGGCACGATCCGGATGCGGCCCGACCAAGTCGCCGGCCAGGACATCGTCACGCGGACGGTCGGGGGCGGCACGCTGGCGCGCCACCTCCTCGTCCCCGGCACGATCACGCCCGACACCGACCGGATCGCCCGGGTCCCGGCCCGGGTGGTCGGGACCGTGGCCGAGATGCGCAAGCGCCTCGGCGACGCCGTGCAGACGAACGAGGTCGTCGCCATCCTCGACAGCCGCGAGGTCGCCGACGCCAAGAGCGAGTACCTCACCGCCCAGGTCCAGGCCGAGCTGCAGACGATCAACTTCGAGCGCCAGCAGAAGCTGCTCGCCTCGCGCAGCGCCTCGGAGGCGGCCTTCGAGACCGCCCGCGCCGCCTATCTGGAGAACCGGCTCCGGGTCGACCTCGCCCGCCAGAAGCTGTCGGCGCTCGGCCTCGACGCCGCCGAGGTGGCGGCCGCGCAGAAGCGCGACGAGGCCACGCCGAACCAGTCGACCCTGCGCCGCTACCCCCTGCGGGCGCCGCTCGCCGGGCGCATCGTCGAGCGCAAGGTCGATGTCGGAACGGCGGTCGGCAAGGAGGGCGATCCGGCCGACCTCTACACGGTGGCCGACCTCTCCACGGTCTGGATCGAGCTGTCGGTGCCGACCCTCGACCTCGCCCAGGTGCGGGAGGGCGCCCGCGTGACGGTCACGCCCGGCCGGACGGGCGAGGCGGAGCGCCGGGCCGAGGGCCGGGTGATCTTCGTCAGCCCCTTCCTCAACCCCGACACGCGCTCGGCCCGCGTGGTGGTCGCCCTGCCGAATCCCGACCTCGCGTGGCGGCCCGGCACCTTCGTGACCGCCGAAGTCGAGATCGCGCAGGACGCGGTCCCGGTCCGGATCCCCAAGGCGGCCGTCCAGACCATCGCGGGCCGGAGCGCCGTCTTCGTGCGCACGGCCGAGGGGTTCGAGAAGCGGCCGGTCACCCTCGGCCGGTCCGACGACGAGGCCTACGAGGTCACCGCCGGGCTCGAGCCCGGCGCCGAGATCGCGGTCGGCAACGCGTTCCTGCTGAAGGCCGAGCTCGGCAAGGCCGACGCCGGCCACGACCACTGAGGAGACGGACGATGATCAGCCGCATCCTCGCCGTCTCGGTCCGCCAGCGCTGGCTGGTGCTGCTCCTCGTGCTGCTGGCCTCGGGGTTCGGCGCCGCCGCGCTCACGCGGCTGCCCATCGACGCGGTGCCCGACATCACCAACAACCAGGTCCAGATCAACACCCTGGCCCCGTCCCTGTCGCCGGCCGACGTCGAGCGGCAGGTCACCTACCCGGTCGAGACGGCCCTCGCCGGCATCAAGGGCCTCGAGTACACCCGCTCGCTCTCGCGCAACGGCTTCTCGCAGATCACCGCGGTCTTCGCCGAGTCCCTCGACATCTACTTCGCCCGCCAGCAGGTCGCCGAGCGCATCGCCCAGGTGCGGGAGGACCTGCCCTCCGGGGTCGAGCCGCGGATGGGCCCGATCTCCACGGGCCTCGGCGAGATCTACATGTGGTCCGTCCAGTACGCGCCGCTGCCTGAGCGCGCGACCGTGCCGGCGGGCCGGCCGGGCTGGCAGCCGGACGGGAGCTACCGGACCCCGGAGGGCCAGGCGCTCAGGACGGAGCTGGAGCAGGTCGCCTACCTGCGCACGGTGCAGGACTGGATCGTGCGGCCGCAGATCAAGTCCGTCCCGGGCGTCGCCGGCGTCGACGGGATCGGCGGCTTCGAGAAGCAGTACCACGTCCAGCCGGACCCCACGAAGCTGACCGCCCTCGACCTCTCCTTCTCGGACGTCGCCCGGGCGCTCCAAGCCAACAACGCCAACCAGGGCGCCCGCTACCTGGAGGATAACGGCGAGAGCTACGTGGTCCGCGCCGCCGGCCGCCTGGAGAGCCCGGAGGCGATCGCCGACGTGGTCGTGGCGAGCCGCGGCGGCGTGCCGGTGCGGATCCGCGACGTCGCCACGGTGCGGATCGGGCGCGACCTGCGCACCGGCTCGGCGAGCGAGAACGGGCAGGAGACCGTGATCGGCACCGCCCTGATGCGGATCGGCGAGAACAGCCGCACGGTGGCGGCCGCCGTCGACGCCCGCATGGACCAGATCCGGCGGGCCCTGCCCCCCGGCATCGTCGTCCAGACCGTCCTCGACCGGACGCGGCTCGTCGAGGCCACGATCCGCACGGTGGGCCGGAACCTCGCGGAGGGCGCGGCCCTCGTGATCGTCGTCCTGTTCCTGCTGCTCGGCAACATCCGGGCGGCGCTGATCGCCGCGCTGGTCATCCCGGTCGCCATGCTGATGACCGTGACCGGCATGGTCGAGGGCAGGATCTCGGCCAACCTGATGAGCCTCGGAGCGCTGGATTTCGGGCTCATCGTCGACGGGGCGGTGATCATCACGGAGAACGCGCTCCGCCACCTCGCCGAGCGGCAGCGCGCGGTCGGGCGGCCGCTCGTGCTGGAGGAGCGCCTGGAGACGGTGCGGGACTCGGCCGAGGAGATGATCAAGCCGTCCCTCTACGGGCAGGCGATCATCATGCTGGTCTACGTCCCGCTCCTGACCTTCACGGGGGTCGAGGGCAAGATGTTCCAGCCGATGGCGCTGACCGTCATCCTCGCCCTGGCGGCGGCCTTCGTGCTGTCGCTGACCTTCGTGCCGGCCCTGATCGCCGTCGCCCTCACCGGCCGGGTCACCGAGGCGGAGAACCCCCTCGTCCGGGGCCTGAAGGCGGTCTACCGGCCCGTCCTCGCCGCGGCGATCCGGACGCCCACCCCGTTCGTCGGGGCGGCGCTGCTCCTCCTCGCGGGCGCCGGCCTGCTCGCCACCCGGCTCGGGACCGAGTTCATCCCGCAGCTCGACGAGAAGAGCATCGCCCTCAACGCCACGCGGATCCCGTCCACCTCCCTCACCCAGTCGCAGGCGATGCAGCTCAAGGTGGAGCGGGTGATCGCCAAGTTCCCGCAGGTCGCCTACGTGTTCTCGAAGACCGGCACCGCCGAGGTCGCCACCGACCCGATGCCGCCGAATTCCTCCGACACCTTCGTGATGCTCAAGCCGCAGGCCGAGTGGCCTGACCCGGGCCTGTCGAAGGCCGAACTGCAGGAGCAGATCGAGGCGTCCTTGAGCGAGCTCGCCGGCAACGTCTACGAGTTCTCCCAGCCGATCCAGCTGCGCTTCAACGAGCTGCTCGCCGGGACCCGGGGCGACCTCGCCGTGAAGGTGTTCGGCGACGCCTTCGAGCCGATGCTGGAGACCGCCAACCGGATCGCCGCGATCCTGCGCGGGATCCCGGGGGCCGACGACGTGAAGGTCGAGCAGATCGCCGGCCTGCCGGTCTTCGAGATCCGGATCGACCGGACCGAGGCGGCCCGGCTCGGCCTCAGCACGGGGGCGATCCAGGACGTGATCGGCGCCGCCATGGGCGGCCGGGACGCCGGATTCGTGTTCGAGGGCGACCGGCGCGTGCCGATCGTCGTGCGCCTGACCGACCAGGTCCGCGAGGACCGGGAGGCCCTGGAGAACCTGCCCGTCCCCCTCCCCCCGGGCGCGAACGGCCGGGCCGCCTCCGTGCTCCTGCGGCAGGTGGCGCAGTTCTCGGTGAGCGAGGGCCCGAACCAGATCAGCCGCGAGAACGGCCGGCGCCGGGTCGTGGTCACCGCCAATGTCCGCGGGCGCGACATCGGCTCGCTGGTGGCGGAGGCGCAGGGGAAGGTCGCCGCGCAGGTGACCCTGCCGCCGGGCGCCGCCGTGACCTGGGGCGGCCAGTTCGAGAACCTCGCCTCGGCTCAGGCGCGGCTCACCGTGGTGGTGCCGGTGTGCTTCTTCCTGATCTTCCTGCTGCTCACCTCGGCGCTGGGCAGCGCGCGGGACGCGCTCCTGGTGTTCAGCGCGGTGCCGCTGGCGCTCACCGGCGGCCTCGCGGCCCTGTGGCTGCGGGGGATGCCGCTCTCGGTGCCGGCCGCGGTGGGTTTCATCGCCCTCTCGGGCGTCGCGGTCCTGAACGGCCTCGTGATGCTGACCTTCATCAAGCAGCTCGTCGCCGAGGGGCGGCCGCTGCGGGCGGCGATCCGCGAGGGCGCCCTCACCCGGCTGCGGCCGGTGGCGATGACCGCGCTGGTCGCCTCTCTGGGCTTCGTGCCGATGGCGCTCGCCACCGGCACCGGCGCCGAGGTGCAGCGGCCGCTCGCCACCGTGGTGATCGGCGGCCTGATCAGCGCGACGCTCCTGACCCTGGTGGTGCTGCCCGCGCTCTACGCGCGGTTCGGGCGCGCCGGACCCGCCGTCCGGAGCGCGGTCGGGGCCGAGCCGCTGACGGACCGTGCGGCCTGACGGCGCCCGCGCCGCCGCCGCGCCCTTCGTCAGGCGGGGAGGATGTGCAGCAGCCCGCCGACCATCCCGAGGGCCCCGATGCCGATCAGCCCCACGGCGATGTAGAGCCGCATCCGGCTCTCGTCGGCCGGCGATGACGGGCGGGTGTCTTCGGGCAGGTCGAACCAATCCATCGGGTGAGCGCAGCCGGTCGGGTGGGCGGGAGGCGCCGCCCTAGGCCAGCCCGATGACGACGGGATGACGACGGGATGACGGCGGCCCCGCGCCCGGCGGCTGCGGCTTCACCAGCAGCGCGCACCGCCTCGGCGAGCGCGTGGACGGTGTCGCCCTCCTGGGGCGGTCCGGCTCTTCCAGCGAGTCGACCCTCATGACCGAGGCCACGCGGTGGGCGGTGCCGACCGGCTCCACCTCGACCCGGGCCATCACATCTCCGCGCTCGATCGCCGTCACCGTAGCGGGGATGTCGTTGCGCGCGCCGTGTCTCCGGGGGCTTTCCGCGTTGCGCAGCCCGTTCGGCCGCCGTCGAGGCCGGTCGATGCCGGGGCCAGGACCCGATCAGCGACGGCCCGAGGCTCCGGCCGCGCCGGCGTCGCTGCCGCCCGGCTGGAAGCCGGCCGCGTTCGGCGGCCCCTTCATCCGGCCATCCTGCTTCGGCATCTCCGAGCCCGGAGATCCGGTGGTGGTGCCCGTCGTCTCGCCCTTGCCCGTCTCGCCCTTGCCCGTCTCACCCTTGCCCGTGTAGCCGGCCGCGTTGGGCGAGCCCTGCATCCGGGGACCGGTATTCTCCGCGGCCGTGGCGGCCGCGCCCGTTGCCAGGAGGCCGGCGACGGTCAGGCTGATCAACGTCTTCATGTGCGAACCCTCGAACGTTTCCCCAGGCCGCCTCTCCGGGCGTATCGGGGCAACGCGGCCGGACGGATCCCGTTCACGCCACCGGGACCGGTCCGGCGCGGGCGGCGCGTTGCGGGACAATACTTGCTGCGATGCGATAATTCCGCGTCGAAGCGGGCGGGGGCGCATTTCTATGGCGATGTATTGATTTATGTTCGCGCTCGCGCGGGCGCGCACAATTGCAATCCGTTGCAGAACCTGTTTAGATATTCATTCGCGTTGCATTTCATCGTGGTGACTGAATTCGCTTGCGGCCTATCGGGCTCCGCGAGGAGGTCGAACATGTACGCTTTGGCTAAGACTGGAGAGAGAACCGATTGGGAGCTGGTCGTCGTCTTCGGCGGATGGATCGTCTTCGAGGTCGCGATCCTGACGCTGTGCTTGGTGTCGATGTAGGCCGTCTTCGGGACTAGCCCGATCCTGATCGTCCGCCGGATCGCCCGGACCGGTGAATGCCCGCGGCCGGGCCGCCAATGCTTGGCGACGGGATCGCGGATAGGCGGAACCGCTTGAGAGACCCGCGCGTGCCGGGGCATGATCTGCCGATCGCAGGACACGTCGACCGAGTCGGCGCGACGGCAGGGGCGGGTGCATGGCGAAGGCGGTGCGGGCGGGCGGCGGGCGCGAGGCGCGTCAGAGACCCCCGGCCGAGGACGTCCACGCGGCGGAACTCGCGCGCCTGCGCGCCGAGGATACGGCGCCGCGGCCGCCCGGCTGGCAGCTCTCGCTCCAGGCCGTCCGGCGCTTCATCTGCGGCGACGGCGCGACTCCCGCCAAGGTGGTCTGCGCGCCCGCGCTGGTGGAGCGGGCCATGGTCACCCTCGCCACCTCCCGCGCCCTCCTGCTGATCGGCGAGCCCGGGACCGCCAAGAGCCTGCTCTCGGAACTCCTCGCGGCCGCGATCAGCGGGTGCTCGACCCTGACGATCCAGGGCGGCGCGTCGCTGACCGAGGACCAGATCCGCTACGGCTGGAACTACGCGCTGCTCGTCGCCGAGGGGCCGAGCCCGCGCGCGCTGGTGCCGGGCGCCCTCCATACCGGCCTCAGCGAGGGGCGGATCGTCCGCTTCGAGGAGCTGACCCGCTGCCCGCTGGAGGTGCAGGACAGTCTGCTCTCGGTCCTGTCCGACCGGGTGCTCTCCGTGCCCGAACTCACCGGCGCGGACGGGATGGTCTACGCCCGGGAGGGCTTCAACCTGATCGCCACGGCCAACACCCGCGACCGGGGCGTCAACGAGATGTCGGCGGCCCTCAAGCGCCGGTTCGGCTTCGAGACCGTGTTCCCGATCGCCGATCTCGAGGCCGAGCTCGCCCTGGTGCAGCGCGAGGCCACCGCGCTGCTCGCCCGCTCCGGCGTGCCCCGCGGCCCGGATCCGGAGGTGCTCGAACTGCTCGTGACCTGCTTCCGGGAGCTGCGCGAGGCCGTGGACACGGAGGGCACCGGCATGGAGCGGCTCTCGTCCGTGATGAGCACCGCGGAGGCGGTCAGCGTCGCCCACGCCATCGGCGTGAAGGCCCATTTCCTGCGGGGCGACGCCGGCCAGCCGGAGGACATCGTCGCCTGCCTCGCCGGCACCGCCGCCAAGGACGACGCCGAGGATCTCGCCCGCCTGCGCCGCTACCTCGACCAGCGCGTCAGCCGCCGCTCCGGCGCGGCGTGGCGCGCGTTCTACGCGGCGCGGCACCTCCTCACCCCGCAATGAACCCCGCAATGAGCGGTCCCGCGCCGGATCCCGGCCGCCTGACCGTCATCGGCGTGCGCCACCATTCCCCGGCCTGCGCCGGGCTCGTCCGGCGCACGATCGCGGCCCTGCGGCCGGCCTGCGTGCTGATCGAGGGGCCGGTCGACTTCAACCCGCACCTGCCCGACCTCGCCCTCGGCCACGACCTGCCGGTGGCGATCTTCTCGTTCCGGGCCGACGCGGCGGGCAGCGCCGCCTCCTACACGCCGTTCTGCGCCTTCTCGCCGGAATGGCAGGCCCTGGAGGCGGGCCGGGCGGTGGGCGCCGAGACGCTGTTCTGCGACCTGCCGGCCTGGGATCCGGCCTTCGGGCGCCGCGCCAACCGCTACGCCGACCCGCACGGGGCCCGCGCGGAGGCGGCCGAGCGGGCGCTCGCCGCCGCCCTCGGCGTCGCCGACCAGGACGCCCTCTGGGACGTCCTCGCGGAGGCGGCGCCCGAGGCGGAGCTGCCGGCCCGGCTCGACCGCTACTTCGCCCTGCTGCGCCCGCCGGGCACGGACGATCCCGCCGAGGAGGCCCGCGAGCGCTTCATGGGCGCCTACGCGGCCCACGCCCTGCGGGCGGCCGGCGACCGGTCGGTCGTCCTCGTCTGCGGCGGCTGGCACGCGGACGCCGTCCGGCGCCACGCCGCGCGGGCGGACGGGACCCGGCCCGAGCCGGCGCCGCCGGGGCCGGACCTGCGCACCGGCAGCTACGTGGTGCCCTACGCCTATCCCCGGCTCGACCGGTTCTCGGGCTACGCGGCCGGCATGCCGGCGCCGGGCTACTACGAGCGCGTCGCCTCCGCCGGCCTCGCCCCCGCGGCCGACTGGGCGATGACGGCGATCACCGCGGCCCTGCGCGAGGCCGGGCAGGTCGTCTCCACCGCCGACCGCGTCGCCTGGCGGGTCCACGCCGAGGCCCTCGCCCGGCTGCGCGCCCATCCCGCGATCCTGCGCGCCGACCTGATCGACGCGGCCCTCGCCGCCCTGGTGAAGGACGCCCTCGACCGCCCGCCCGCCTGGGCGGCCGGCGGCGCCGCGCCCGGCCACCCCGCGCTCGCCGCGATGCTGCGGGCGCTCACCGGCCGGCGCGAGGGACGCCTCGCCCCCGGCACCCGGCAGCCGCCCCTCGTGGCGGACGTCGCCGAGCGCCTGCGCGCCGCCGACCTGGAGCCGGGGCCTGTGCGCCGCCACGTCGACCTCGACTGGGCCGAGCCGGCCGACCGGGCGCGGGCGCACCTGCTGCACCGGCTGGTGCTGCTCGGGCTGCCGGGGATCGCCCGCGAGGGGCCGGACCGGGCCGAGCCCGGCCTGCCGCGGGAGCGCTTCACGCTCGCGCGCCACCCGCACTGGCTCGGCGCCCTGATCGAGGCCTCGCTCTGGGGCGGGACCCTGGAGATGGCCGCCTCCGCCCGGATCACCGCCCGGGTCGAGGCGGCGCCCGACGCCCTCGGCGTCCTCACCCGGGCCCTGTCCGACGCGCTGTTCGCCGGCCTCACCCTGGAGGGCGAGCTGCTGGCTCGCCTCAGTGCGGGCATCGCGGCGGCGCACGACGCCGCGGCCCTGGGCGCCGCCGGGGCCGGGATCGTGCGGCTGTACCGGTTCGGCGACGCCTTCGCGCCGGCCCGGCCGGCCCTCGCCCGCCTCTGCGCCGTCCTGGCGGCCCGGGCGCTCTTCGTTCTCGAGGGCATCCGCGAGCCGCGCGCGGGGCTCGGCGCCATCCCCCTGGTCCTCGCCTGCCGCGACCTGTTCCGCGAGGCCGGCGCGGAGGTGCCGGGCCTCGACGACCTGCGCGCGCCCTTCGCCGCCATGCTCGGCCGGCGCCTCGCCGACCCGGAGACGCCCCCGGCCCTCGCGGGGGCGGCGCTCGGCTTCCGGGTCGCCTGCGGCGCGGCCGGATCGGACCCGGAGGCCGCCCTCGCCCGGCTGCGCCGCTTCGGCCTGCCCGCGACGCTCGGCGACTTCCTCGCCGGCCTGTTCGCCCTCGCCCGCGAGGAGATCGCCGCCGACGCCACCCTGGCGTCCGTCGAGCGGCTGGTGGCGGCCTGGGGCGACGACGACTTCCTGCGGGCGCTGCCGTCCCTGCGGATGGCGTTCGCGTGGTTCCCGCCCCGGGAGCGCGAGCGCATCGCCGTCGCGATCCTGCGCCGGAGCGGCCTCGGCGCCGCCCGGGCCGAGGTCGAGGCCCTGGCCTGGATGCGCCAGCGCGCGCGCCCGGCCGATCAGGCCGAGGCCCTGGCCCGCGAGGCGCGGGTGGCCGCGCGGCTCGCCCGCTACGGGTTGACCTGAGACCCGACAAGGAAAATTTTACTGCCGCGCCACCGGGAGAGGACTGCATGCAGCGTTACGAGCTGACGGCGGGATCATCGGCGAAGTTCTGGGAGGCCGGAACCGAGGACAGCGTTCTCATCGTGAGATTCGGGCGGATCGGCACGCAGGGGCAGTCCAAGACCAAGCTCTTCCCGAGCGCGCAGGCGGCGCAGGCCGAGCGCGACCGGCTGGTGCGGGAGAAGACCGGCAAGGGCTATCGCCCGGCCGGCGACCCGGCGCCCGCCGGGCCGGACCCGGACTCCCGGGTCGGCAGCGCGGCGACGGCCCGGGCCGCCGGAACCCGGGTCGCCGATCCGGAGCCCGCCGAGGTCCCGCCCGCCCCCGCCGCCCGGGCGGAGGCGCGCCGCGCCCCGGACGCCGGCACGGCCCCGATCTTCTCCGGCACGCCCCTGCCCACGCGCAGCCGTCCCGGCGCGCCCCTCGACGCCGCGGCCGACTGGGCCGCCTTCGCGGCGCGGGTCCGCCCGCTGCTGGCGGCCGCCCCGGACGAGGCCCGCGCGCAGGCCGAGGCCCTCGCCGCGCGGCTCGACGGCGCGCCGCCGGCCCCCGACCGGGCCGAGGCCCGGCGCTGGCTGGAGCAGCTCGAGGCGGCCTGCCCGGCGCTGAATCAGCGCCTCTGGGGTGACAAGCCCGGACCGCACGGGCCGGCGGCCCGGGCGGCGTTCACGCATTTCGCCCGCTGGCTCGTGGCCCGCTCCGGCACCGGGACGCTCGTGGCCCTGTTCGACCGGCTGCGGCCCCGCCCCTCCGGCCGCTACGGCTCCCTGCCGGTCTCGCCCTGGGACCTGCCCACCGCCTGCGGGGTCCGGGCCGCCCTGACCGCTGCCCCCGAGGCGGAGTACGCGGAGGCCCTGGAGGCCGCCCTCCGGCTCGCCGCGGCGGAGCGGGAGCCGACCCTCGCCCGCTGGCTCGCGGCGGTCTTCGCGGACGACCGGCCCGGCGCCGACCACGCCCTCTGGGCCCGCGCGGTGCTGGCGCGCTGCGACCCGCCGGATCCCAAGGCCTACGGCACGTCCCACGCGGCCCTGCCGCTGATCGTCGACCTGCCGCCCGCGCTGGCGGCGCCCTGGTACGCCGCGCCGTATCACCGGGCGACGCTGGCGACCTGCGACGTGGCGGCCGACGAGGCCGCCGCGACCGCGATCGCCGCCGCCGAGGCGGCCGGCGAGGCGGCCACCCCGGCCCTCGTCTGGCTCCTGGAAGGGGCGGTCGGCCCCGAGCGCACGCTCATCGCCCGGGCGCTGCTGGAGACCCGTGCCGCCGACGCCCTCGACGCGCTCCTGCCCTTCGTCGGCACCAAGCTGGTCCGCGACGCCCTCGACGCCGCCGACGCGGCCTTCCCCGACTGGATGCTGCGGGCCTATCTGGGCGCACTCCACGGCAAGGGGGAGCCCGCCTACGGCCCCAGGGCCGTGACGCTCGCCGAGCGCCACGGGCACGAGACCGCCCGCGCCTGGGCGGCGGCCGAGGGCGGCCGGGGCGCGGGGCGCCTGGATCGGCTGCTCGCCGTCGGGAGCGCGCCGCAGGCGGCGCCGGAGGCCCTGCCGCCCGTGCTCCGGGACCCGCCGTGGCGGCGGCGCGGGGCCGCGCGCGCCCGGCCGGAACGGGCGGTGGCGCCGATCCCGACGCCCTTCGCGCACGGCTTCGACTCCGACGAGGCCCTCGACCGCAGCACCTTCTACTTCGAGGCCGGGACGCTGGTGGAGTCCATGACGGACCTCGCGGCGCGGATCCGCGCCACCGAGGCGGAGGCCCTCTACGACATGCCGATCCCGCCGCCGGCCGAGCCCGTCCCCGCCGCCGACGCGGAGCCCGGGGCGGCCCTGGCCTGGCTCGACCGCCGGCTCGACATCACCCGCGAGCAGTTCACCGGCTTCTTCTACTTCAACTACGGGCCCTGGTTCCGGATGGTCGGGTGGCAGCCCGAGCCCCTGGCGCTGATGCTGTGGGAGAAGACCGGGCCGCAGCGCGCCCAGTACGTGGCGTGGCGGCGCACCATCGCGGTGATGCTGTGCCGCTTCGGCGCGCGGGCCGTGCCCGGCCTCGTCCGCCTCGTCGCGGCGGATCCGGCGCAGCTCCTGCCGGAGGTCGAGCCCGTGGACGCCGCCGACCTCGCCCCGGTCGCCGCCCGGGCCTTCCACCGCACCCGCAAGCTCCGGCCGGCCGCGGCCGCGTGGCTGCGCGCCCATCCCCGCACCGCCGCGCTGCGGCTCCTGCCCGAGACCCTCGGGCCCGCCGGCCCGGACCGCGACGCCGCCGACGCGGCCCTGCGCTTCCTCGCCGCCGAGCCCGCAGGGCGCGCCGCCCTCGCCGCCGCCGTCGCGGCCTACGCGGAGCGGGATCCCGGCGTGCCCGGGGCGGTGGCCGCCGGCGTCGACAGCGACCCGCTGGAGCAGGTGCCGTCCAAGCCGCCGAAGCTCCCCGACTGGGTGGTTCCGGCCGCCCTGCCCCGCCCGATCCTGCGCAGCGGCGGCGCCCTGCCCGACGCCGCCGTCACCGCCCTGTGCGAGATGCTCGCCTTCTCGGACCCGCTCGCGCCCTACGCCGGCGTCGCGCAGGTCCGCGCCGCCTGCACGCCGGAGAGCCTCGACGCCTTCGCGGTCGCGCTGTTCCAGTCGTGGATCGCGGCCGGCGCCAAGGCGACGGGGGAGTGGGCCCTGCAGGCGCTCGCCCTGATCGGCGGCGACCACGCCGCCCGCGACCTCACCCGGCAGATCCGCGCCTGGGGGCAGGCGGGCCTGAAGCCCCGCGGCAAGGCCGGCATCGCCGTGCTCGCGGGGATCGGCACCGACGTGGCGCTGATGAACCTCAGCGCCATCGCCGAGAAGAGCCCGCTGCTGCAGCTGCGGGAGGCCGCCCGCGCCGCCATCGTCGAGGCCGCCGAGGCGCGCGGCCTCGACGAGGTCGACCTCGCCGACCGGCTCTCCCCCGATCTCGGCCTCGACGCCCGGGGCGGGCTCGACCTGTCCTTCGGGGCGCGCCGGTTCCGGGTCGGCTTCGACGAGACCCTGAAGCCCGTCCTGCGCGACGCCGAGGGCCGGCGACTCGCTGCCCTGCCCCGCCCGACCAAGGCGGACGATCCCGAGGCGGCGAAGGCAGCGTCCCGGCACTGGGCGGCCCTGCGCAAGGACGCGGAGGCCGCGGCCGGCCTGCAGGTCTCCCGGCTCGAGGCCATGCTGGCGTCCCAGCGCCGCGTCGCCCCCGGGGTGTTCTGGCCGTTCTTCGCCGCCCACCCGCTGATCCGCCACCTCGCCGGGCGCCTCGTCTGGGGCCTCTACCCGGACGGCGCGCCCGCGACGCCGCCGGGGCGCGTCTTCCGCCTCGCGGAGGATCTCTCGCCGACCGACGCCGCGGACGACGCCCTCGGCCTCGACGTCGCGGCGGCCGAGGGCGTGGTCGGCCTCGTCCATCCCCTGCACCTCGGCCCGGACGCCCTGGCGGCCTGGAGCGGCCTGTTCGCCGACTACGAGATCGCCCAGCCCTTCCCGCAGCTCGCCCGCGAGACCTTCGCGTTCACCGCGGCCGAGCGGGACGGCGCCGAGACCCTGCGCTTCGACGGGGTTCGGGTGGGCGGCCGCCGCCTGCGGGGTCTGCGGCCCCAGGGCTGGTCGACCGACACGGGGGGCGAGCACGTCCAGGCGGTGCAGCGCCCGGTCGCGCTGCCCGACGGCACCCGCCTCGTCGCGGTCCTGCGCTTCGAGGACGGGTTCTGGCACCGGCCCGGACCGGAGGGCGACGGGATCCAGACGCTGCGGACCCTGACCCTGTCCGAGACCGGCTGGCGCGCCGCGGCGACGCACCGGTTCGGCGACCTCGACCCGGTGACCGCGAGCGAGGTCCTGCGGACGCCGAGCCTGCTCGCCGCCGCCGGCGACGCGTGAGAGGGAGACAGCCCATGGAACGCTACGAGCTGGTCGAGGGCAGCGCGGCCAAGTTCTGGGAGGTCGGCGTCTCCGGCCCGACGCTCACCGTCCGCTTCGGGCGCCTCGGCACCCAGGGCCAGAGCAAGGACAAGACCTGCGCCGACGCGGCCGCGGCCGTGAAGGAGAAGGACAAGCTCGTCCGCGAGAAGACCGCCAAGGGTTACGTCCGCGCCGACGGGGCGGCCCCCGCGCCGGCCGCGACGCACGCCGCGGCGCCGACCGCCGCCGCCAGGAAGCCCGCCCCGGCGCAGGCGTCCGGGCCGGTCGGCGAGACGGTTGTCGAGCCAGCCGCGGAGCCGGCCGCCGCCCCGCCGCCCGCCGAGCCCCCGCCGGCGCCGGCCGCCCCGGCGGAACCCGTCCCGCCCGCCGCCCCGGCCGCGGTCTTCGCGGCGGAGCCGCTGCCGACCCGCCTGCGCCCCGGCACGCGCCCGGACGCGGCGGAGGCGTGGCGGCCGGTCGCGGCGCCGCTGGCGGCCGCGCTCGGCGACGCCGAGGCCGCGCGCCTCGCCGGAACGCCGCCGGACCGGGACGGCCTCGCCGCCTGGCTGGACGCGGTCGTGGACGCCGCGGAGGCGCGCCGACAGGGGAATCCATCCCGGGCCGCCACCGGCGACGCCGTCCTGCGGCGGGCGCTGGAGGCGGTCCTGCGCTACGCCGTGGCCGAGGGCGGGACGGAGGCCGTCGCCCGGCTGGCCGACCGCCGCCGTCCGACCCCGAAGACGCCGCGCGCCTACCAGCGCCTGTCCTGGGCCGAGCCGCTCCACCTCGCCCTGCGGGCCGCCCTCGTGCACGCGCCGGAGTCCGATTACGACGCCGCGGTGGCGTTCCTGAACGCGCGGATCGCCGAGGACCACGACTGGCCGGCGGCCTGCGCCTTCGCGTTCATCCTGGCCGACGACCGGGCCGCCCCGCACCCGCTCCAGCCCGTCGCGGTGATCGAGGCCGCCGCGTCGGCGGGGATCGACGTGACGGCCGACACGGTCTACCTGCCGCTCCTGGCCGACGCCCCGCCGGAAGCGGTCGCGGCCTGGCGCGCCAAGCGCAGCTACCACCTCTACTTCGTCTACTGCGCCCTCGACGCGGCCGAGGCGGCCGCGACCCTCCTGGCGGTGGCCCGCGCCGCCGGGCAGCCGGCCCTGCCGGCCCTCGACTGGCTGCTGCACTACGCCCTCGACGAGGAGCGCCGCACGGTCGCCCTGGCGATCCTGTCGACGGGCGAGGCCGGGGCGCTCCCGGCCCTCTTGCCCCATCTCCACGAGAAGCCCGTCGCGGCGGCCCTCGACGCGGCGCTGGCGGCTGACCCCGCCGCGATCCTGCCCCGCTGCCTCGCGGCCCTCGCGGGCGGCCGGTCCGAGCCCGCCCTGCGCGCCCGTGTGAACCGGGCGCTCGAGGCCCACGGGATCGACCGGGTCCGCGGCTGGCTGGCGGCGTCGGGCGGGCGCGGAGCCGGCATCCTCGATGCCCTGGCCGAGGCCCGCGCGGTGCCCCTCGCGGAGCCCGCCGCCTGGCCGCGGGTGCTGCGCGCGCCGCCCTGGCGGGCCAAGGCCCGGACCCGGGACGACCTCGTCCTCGCCCTCGCGCCGCTGTCGACGCCGTTCGCGCACGCGGTGCCGGAGGTCGCGCCGAGCTACTGGCGCGCGCGGAACGCCGTCACCCTCGACGGCCCGGAGGCTCTGCGGGCCTTCGTGGCGGCCGCGGAACTCGCCCACCCGACGCAGGGCTGGAGCCGGATCCCGCCCCCGCTCTCCGAGCCGCCGCGCGACGACCCGCCGGCCCTGATCGCCTGGGTCGCCGCCCGCGTCGCCCAGATCGACGGGGCCTGCCATTACTGGTCGAACTCGCCCTATCACCAGCTCGTCGGCAGCCTGGAGCGTCAGCCCGAGCCCCTGGCGCTCGCCCTGTGGGCGCAGCCCCGCGTCGTGACCGGATGCTTCCACGTCTCGCAATGGCCGGAGATCGTGGGGGCGATGCTGGCGCGGTTCGGCGCGGGGGCGGTGCCGGGCCTCGTCGGGCTGGTCGAGGCCGATCCGGTCGGGCTGCTGCCGGCGGTCGCGGCGGTGGACGATGCCCGCCTCGCCGCGCCCGCCGCCCGCGCCCTCACCAAGCTCAAGAAGGCCCGCGAGCCGGCCCTGGCGTGGCTCCGCCGCCACCGCGAGACCGCCCTCACCCGCCTGCTGCCCGACGCCGTCGGCCGGTCCGGGGCGCTGCGCGACGCCGCCGAGCACGCGCTGCGGGTCCTGTCGCAGGATCGGCCGGACGGCCGCGCCGCCGTCGCGGCCGTGGCGGCGCGCTACGCCGACCAGGCGCCGGAGGTGACCGAGGCGGTCGCGCAGGTGCTCGACCGCGATCCCCTCGCCCGCGTCCCCGCCAAGGTCGGCAGGCCGCCCGCCTGGATCGTGCCGTCCATGCTGACCCGGCCGCGGCTGCGGGACGGGACCGCCCTGCCGGACGCCGCGATCCTGACCCTCTGCGAGATGCTGTCCTTCACCAACCCGGACGCCGTCTACGCCGGCGTGCCGATGGTGCGCGAGGCCTGCACCGAGGCGAGTCTCGCGGCCTTCGCGTGGGACCTGTTCTCCGCCTGGATCGCCGCCGGGACGCCGTCCAAGGACGGCTGGGCCCTGCGCGCGCTGGGCTGGTTCGGTACCGACGCCACGGCCCGCGACCTGACCCGGCTGATCCGCCGCTGGCCCGGCGAGGCCGCCCATGCCCGCGCGGTCACCGGCCTCGACGTGCTGGTCGACATCGGCACCGACGTGGCGCTGATGAACCTCAACGGCATCGCCGAGAAGCTGAAGTTCAAGGGGCTCCAGGAGAAGGCCCGGCAGAAGATCGCCCAGCTCGCGGAGGCCCGCGGCCTCACTCCCGAGGAGCTGGCCGACCGGCTCGCCCCCGACCTCGACCTCGACGCCCGCGGCGGCCTCGACCTCGATTTCGGCCCCCGCGGGTTCCGGGTCGGGTTCGACGAGACCCTGAAGCCCTGGGTGCGCGACGCTGCCGGCCAGAGGCTCAAGGACCTGCCCAAGCCCGCCAAGGCCGACGAGCCCGCCAAGGCCGCGGCGGCGGTGGCCCGCTGGAGCGCCCTGAAGAAGGACGCGCGGGCCGTGGCGAGCCTGCAGGTGGCCCGCCTGGAGGCGATGCTCGCCGGCGCCCGCCGGGTCCAGCCGACGGTGTTCGGCCCCTGCTTCGCCGCCCACCCGCTCGTGCGCCACCTCGCCCAGCGCCTCGTCTGGGCCACCTTCGTGGATGCCGACCCGCGGACCGGCCCGGGCCTGACCTTCCGGGTGGCCGAGGACCTGACCTTCACGGATGCCGACGACGCGCCGCTCGACCTCGACCTGACCGGAGCGGCCCCCGGCCTGATCGGCCTTGCCCATCCCCTGCAGCTCGAAGCCGGGGCGCTGGCCGCCTGGGGGGCCCTGTTCGGCGATTACGAGATCGTCCAGCCCTTCCCGCAGCTCGCCCGCGAGACCTACGCCTTCACGGAGGCCGAGGCGGCCGCCGCCACGACCGACCGCTTCGCCGGGACCGTGGTGGAGGCCAACCGCCTGCGCGGGATGGCCGCAAGGGGCTGGCCCCTCGGGGCGCCCCAGGATGCCGGGGTGGTGTGGTGGATCGAGCGCGCCGTCACCTTCCCCGGGGACGCCGTCGGCCAGGCGTCGCTGACCTTCTCGGAGGGCCTGTTCACCGGCGCGGTGGAGTTCGAGGACCGGGAGCAGACCCTCGGCGAACTGACCCTCGGCTCGCCCTGGAGCAGCCGGACGGATCCGGGCCAGCGGACCTTCGGGGAGCTCGCGCCCGTGACGGCGAGCGAGCTCCTGCGCGGGCCGAGCCTCCTCGCCGGGACGCGGCTGCGGTGAGCCTCGACCCGGTCACGCGCTGGCGGCTCATCCTCGGCGAGGCGGCGGACTCGGCCTGCGCGGGGGCCGGCTGCGCCCTCTCGGGGGAGGCGGCCGCCATGGATCAGGCGCTCGACTGGCTCTACGGCCGCGACGCCGAGGGCGCGGCGCGGGGAGAGCGGCGCCAGGGCGGCCGCGAGGGCTCGAGGCTGACGGTGCCGGGCTGGATCAACGCGGTCCACACGCTCTTCCCCCGCGAGACGATCGAGCGGCTGGAGCGCGACGCGATCGAGCTCTACGCCATCGACGACGTGGTCACGAATCCCGAGGTGCTGGCCCGGGTCGAGCCGAACGAGACGCTGCTGAAGGCGGTCCTGCGCACCAAGCACCTGATGGCGCCCGACGTGCTGGTGATGGCCCGCAAGCTCGTCCAGGCGGTGGTGCGGCAGCTGATGGAGCGGCTGGCCCGGGACCTCGCGGTGGCGTTCTCGGGAGTGCTCGACCGGCGGCGGCACACGCGCCTGCCCGGCGCCCGCGACCTCGACCTGAACCGGACGATCCGCGACAACCTGCGCCACTACGATCCCGAGAGCCGGCGGATCACCGTCGAGCGGCTGCACTTCTTCGCCCGGAACCGGCGGCAGATGCGGCCGTGGCAGGTGATCCTGCTCGTCGACCAGAGCGGGTCGATGCTCGATTCGGTGATCCACGCCTCGGTGATGGCCGCCTGCCTGTGGAAGCTTCCCGGCATCCGCACACACCTCGTCGCCTTCGACACCGCGGTGGTGGACCTGACCCGCGACTGCGACGACGCCTGCGAGCTGCTCATGAAGGTGCAGCTCGGCGGCGGCACCGACATCGGCGGCGCCCTGCGCTACGCGGCCGGCCTGATCGCGGCGCCGGAGCGGGCGATCGTGGTGCTGGTCTCCGACTTCTACGAGGGCGCGAGCGAGGCCGCGCTGGTCGAGCAGGTGCGGGCGCTCTCCGGCCAGCGGACCCGCGTGCTCGGGCTCGCGGCCCTCGATTCGGAGGCGCGGCCGGCCTACGACCGGGCGATGGCGCAGCGGCTCGTGGCGGCCGGCGCCGAGATCGGCGCGATGACGCCCGGCGAGCTCGCCGGCTGGCTCGCCGCCGCGATCCGGGCCTGAGCGGCGCCGATGGCCCGCCCCGACCTCCGCGCCCTCACGGATGACGGCCTGATCCAGCTCGCCAATGCCGGGCTGGTGAAGCGCGCGCTGCGCGAGGTCGCCGCCGGCGCGGGGCCGGCCCTCGCGGAGGCCGGGGACGGCACCGTCGAGGCGCGCTTCGCCGACGGCACGGTCACGCGGCTCGGCCCCGGCCGGCCCCCCGACGCGGCCACCTGCACCTGCCCGGCGAGCGGGATGTGCCGGCACCGGGTCGCCCTCGTCGTCGCCTACCGGGCGGCCGTCGCGGACGGGCCGGTCGAGGGGGCCGCCGCGGGGCTCACAGAGGAGACTGCCGAGCGGACTGCCGTCCCGGCCGCGGCGGTGGTCGCCTGGGATCCCGGCACCCTCGACGGCGCCACCGTCGAGGCGGGGCTCGGCGGCGCGGCGGCGGCGGAGCTGCGGCGCCTCCTGGCGGGTGGGATCACGGTCGGGCTGGAGCGAGGCGCCGTGCCCGCCGCGCGGCTCCCGACCGCGACCGTGCGCTTCCTCGTGCCCGACGCCGTCGGCTACGCCCGCTGCGACTGCGCGGCCGGGGGCGGCTGCGCCCACGTCGCCCTGGCGATCCGCGCCTTCCGGGAGGCCGCGGGCGCCCCCGAGATCCGCCTGGGCGGCGCGGTGCCGGCCAGGACCGCCACGGCCGCGACGCCCGCGGAGGACGGACTCGCGGAGGCCGTCGACCGGGTGGTCGCCGGCCTGCTGGAGGCCGGGGTGGTCTCCGGGCCGGAGGCCCACGACGCCGCCCTCGTCCGGCTGCGGCGGGCGGCCGAGAGGCGGGGCGCCACGCAGGTTCTGCTGGCGGAGGCGGAACTCACCGATCAGCTCGCGGCCTATGCCGGGCGCCACGCCGCCTACGACGCGGCCGTCGTCCTGGCGCTCGCCGCGGAACTCCTCGGCCGCGTCCGGGGCGGGGCGGTCGCCCTCGGCCTCGGCCAGCCCTACGAGACCGCCATGGGCAAGACCCGCCTCGTCTCGCTGGGCGCGAGGTTCCTCGCCCGCGGGCGCGGCGCCGCCGCCCGGGTGGCCCTGGCCGACACCGACACCGGCGCGCTCCTGGCGCTGGAGCGCGCGTTCGCGCCGGGCGAGGCCGAGGCGGACGTCGTGGCCGGCCTGCCCGGGCGCCTCCTGAGCCCCGGCCTGTCCGTCGCGGGCACCGGCCAGGGCCAGATCCTGACCAGCGTCGCCCGGCGCCGGGCCGACGGGCTCCTCGCCCTCGGCCAGGGCGCGCGGGGCCGGACGGCGCTGCTGCCGCGGGACGCCCGCGTGCGGCTCCCGGCCCCCCTGGCGGCGCGGGACGTTTCGTCGGTCCTGCGCCGCCTCGCCGACCGGCCGCCCGCCTTCCTGCGCCCGCGCGACCGGCTGGAGGCCTTCCACGTCTTCGCCGTCGAGGCGGTCCTCGGACAGGCCTGGGCGCCGGGCGCCCAGACGTGGCAGGTCGCCGTCGAACTGCCGGAGGCGGGCGGCACGCTCCATCTCGCCCGCGCCTACGACCCCGCCGCGCCGCACGCGCTGGACGCCCTCGCGGGCGCCTGCTCGGGGCGCTGGGGACCGGTGCGGCAGGTCGCCGGCCCGGTGCGGATCGAGGACGGCGCCCTGGTCTGCGATCCCTGGTCGGTGTCGGCCGACCGGCTCGTCGTGCCCGACCTCGCCGCCCCGGACGGCGCCGGCCACCCGATCCCGCCGGCGCCGGACCTGGGGCCGGCCACGCTCCTCGACGAGGCGGCCGCGCTCCTGGCGAACGCCCTCCATGCCGGGCGGCGGGCCTTCGCGGCCAGCGCCCGCGCCGGCGGCGCCGACTTGGTCGCACGCCTCGCCGCGGCGGGCCATCCGGCCACCGCCGCGCGGCTCTCGGCCTTCCTCGCCGCCCCGGCCGCGGAGCCCGGCCCCTTCGCCCGGGCCGCCCTCTGGGTCGCCGCCATGCGCGACGATCCCGGGCCGGCGGAGGGCTGATCACGGAACCGTGTGGATGCGGTTGCCCCTGCGGCCCCGCTGGGGCAGGTTGCCGCGCCATCGGGCGCCGCGATTCGCCGGCCGGCCCGTCCCGGTCGTTTCGCGAGGAGCCCGGATGCGTGGACCCGTCGATCGTCGCGCGCGCGCGACGCAGCCCTGCCCGACCGCGCGGGCCGGCACGGTGGCATGAGGGTCGTCCGCGCGGCGCGCCTCCATCTGCGGGACGCCACCTCCGACAAGGTCTACGACGTCGATCTGATCGAGAACGAGGCCCTCGGGACGCCCGAGCGCTACTTCGTCAACACGCGCTACGGCCGGCGCGGCGCGACCCTGCGCGAGGGCTCCAAGACGCCCCAGCCCGTGACCGCCGAGGCGGCGGCCCGGGTGTTCGACAGCGTGGTGGTCTCCAAGATCAACGGCGGCTACCGCCGGGTCGACGGCCCGGAGACGTCCGCCTCCGAGCCGACCGCCGACGGGCGCGCGGGCGTGCTGCTGGCGCGGCTCTCCGCCTGCCTGCGCGGGAGCTGGACCGAGCGCGACCGCGACCGCCTGCTCTGGCGGATCGGCGAGTTGCGGCTGGCCGCGGCCGCTCCGGACCTGATCGCCCTGGCGCGGGCGCTCGGCCCGGCGCGGGCGAGCTACGCCCTGGTCTGGGCGCTCGCCCGGGCGGCGGGCGCCGAGGCCGGTCCGGTGCTCGCGGCGATCGCCGCCGACGCGCCCGGAAGCGTGATCCGCGACCTTGCCCTTTTCGCCCTGGCCGCCCCGCTCACCGGGGCCTGCCGGCCGCCGGAGGCCGAGCCGGACCTGCCCGGCATGGTCGCCCGGCCGGCCGAGGCGGGCGACGTCGACGGCCTGTGCGGGGCGCTGGACGGCCTCGCCCGGCACGATCCGGGCCGGGTCGGGCCGGCCCTCGTGGCGCTCGGCCGGCGGGCGCAGGCGGCGCCCGGCCTGCACGCGACGCTCTGCGCGGCCCTCCTCCGCCTGCCGGCGCGGCCGCCCTACCTGATCGGCCTGCGGCGCCTGTTCAAGCACGCCGAGATGGCCGACGACGCCGCCCTGTTCGGCGCCGCCGCCCAGCGCTTCGAGACCGCGCAGGCGATGTACCGGGCCGGCCGGAGCCACGCCTACGTCCCCGACCTCCGGCGCTACGTCGCGGTGGACGCGGCGCGCCAGGGCCCGGAGGCGCGGCTCGGCCTGTCCACCGCCACCCGCGCCTACATGAAGCGGCGGATCTGGCGCGCCCTGCGCAAGCGCGGCGCCGTCGGGGACCCGGCCTTCGCCCCGTTGGCGGCGGGCTTCCTGCTGGCCCTCGGGCCGGAGGATCTCGACCCCCCGGCGCGCTGGACCGCCTGGGGGCGGCAGCCGGACGGGACCTGGGGCCGGCAGGCGCGGGCGCGGGGGCCGCTCGCCCGCAACTGGACCGCGAGCCAGCTCCTGTACCGCCACGCCCCGGAGGCCCGGCCGCGGGCGGGATCGCTGACCTTCCTGGAGACCGGCGCCGTCGATCCCGACCGGCGCGACGAGGCCTTCCCGGACCTCTGGAGCGCCCGCCCGGACCTGGCGCTCCGCCTCGCCGCGGAGGGGCGGATCGAGCCGGTGGCGCGGCTGGGCCTGCGGGTGCTGCGCGCGGATCCGGCAGCCTGCGCGGCCCTGACGGCCGCCGCGATCGGGCGCCTCCTGGCGGCGGCGCACGACGCCGTGCGGACCTTCGCCTTCCAGACCGCCCAGGCGCGCCTCGCCGCCGGGATCGCCGACCCCGCCGACCTCGCCGCCCTGGTGGCGGCGCTGCTCACGAGCCCGGATCCGGAGGCGCGGGCGCTGGCCCTGCGGCGCCTCGAGGCGGGGGCGCCGGCCGTCTGGTCGGATCCCGACCTCGCCGCCGCGCTGCTCACGAGCCCCGAGCCGGATGTCCGGGCGGCCCTCCCCGGCCTCGCCCGGGCGCGGGCGCTGTCCCCCGGGCTCGCGGCGCCGCTGGTCGCCCGGCTGGTGGCGTGGCTGCGGGCCATGCCGCCGGAGCCCGGCGCGGCCGCGACGTCCGCGATCCGGGGCCTGCGCGCCGCCCTGCCCCTCCTGTGGCCGGACCGCGACCTGCCGGTCGCGTCCGAGGACGCCGCGGCCCTGATCGCCCACCCGGCGGCCGCGGTGAGATCCGCCGGCCTCGCGCTCCTGGCGCAGTCCGAGGCCGGGGCCGCCGGCCTGCCGCCGGAGAGCTGGGACGCGCTGATCGGCGCGGAATCCGAGGACATCCGGGTCGCCGCCCTGGTCCTGCTGGCGCGCCTCGACGACGCGCGGCTCGGGCCCTGCGCGGACCGGATCGTCGCCTTCGCCAGCGGGCCCGGCAGCGCCGTCCGGCAGGCCGCCCGGCCCCTGGTGGCGCGCCTCGCGGCGGCGGATCCGGGTCTCGCCCCACGTCTCGCCCGGGAGCTGATCGGCAGCCTGTTCCGCGCGGCGCCCGACGACGCCTACGCGGCCGACGTGGTGGCGCTGCTGCGCGAGGCCCTGCCGGGGGAGTGCGCCGCCCTCGACGACGGCACCCTGTGGCGCCTGCTGCAGGCGCGGGCCGACGGCGCCCGCCGCCTCGGCGCCGCCCTCCTGCCCGACCGGCGCGCCGAGGCCCTCAGCGTCCGCCAGATCGCCCGGCTCGGCGGCCACCCCTACCGGGCGGTGCGGGACTGGGCGATGGCGGCCTTCGCGGCCGATCCGGCCCGGTTCCAGGCCGCGGCGGCCGAGGCCGTGCTCCTCGTCGAGAGCGACTGGCCCGACACCCTCGCCTTCGCCCGCGGCCTGTTCGCGTCCTGGCCGGAGGCCGCCTGGACGCCGGAGGCGCTCGCCGTCGTCACCGACAGCGTCAAGCCCGAGGTCCTGGCCTTCGCCCGCCATCTCCTGCGCGGCCGGCTCCGGCCCGAGGACGCGGAGGCGCAGGTCCTGCGCCTCCTGGAGCACCCCGCCCCGTCGATGCACCTCCTGCTCACCGAACTCCTGACCGAGCAGGTCGTGGCGAGCGAGGCGGCCTTCGCCCGGCTGATCCCCCTCGCCCGGATCGTGATGCTGCAGGTGCTGCGGGGCCGGGTCGCCAAGGACCGGATGGCCGCCTTCCTTCGGGCCGAGGCCCTGCGCAGCCGCGCCCGCGCCGAGGCGCTGCTGCCGCTCTTCGCCGACCTCACCCTGAGCGGCACGGCCCGGGACCGCAGCGCCGCGATCCTGACCCTGCGCGACGTCGCCGACGCGCATCCCGATCTCGCCGTGCCCCTCGTCCGGTGCCCGCCGGAGCCGCGGGGACCCGTCTCCGTCTCGGAAGGGGCTCGATGAACTTCGTCCATCGCTACCTCGGCGAGAGCCGGGCCGTCTCGGACGCGGACGCGACCCGGCTCGGCTTCGTCCCCGACACCTTGCGCGAGCCGACCTACTTCGCCGGGACCGTGGCGCGGCACCTGCCGTTCCGGGAGGCGATCTCGGCCCTGCACCACGTCGTCGTGTCGGACCTGCGCTTCGCGCCGAAGGACCGCACCGCCTACTTCGCGTGGCTCCAGGCCCACGAGCAGGAGCTCCTGGCCGAGGCCCTCGCCGAGAAGGACAGCCTGCGCGCCGCGATCGAGGCGCTGCGCGCCGAGAGCCGGGACATCGCGGCCCGCTCCGACGCCGTGATGCGGCCGTTCTACGACGCGCGGAAGCGGTACTTCGACCACCTCTACCGGGAGAACCTCGACGCCTGGATCGTGCTCGACCCGGTCATCACGGTCCATCCGGACGAGATCTTCTTCGAGGCGTTCAGCCTCGACGAATCGAGCTACGGGCGCCTGTCCTGCGACCACGACACGTTCGCGCGGATCGGCGACATGGCCTGCGGCACGACCAACATCGACTACAGCCACGCCCTCTACGACGAGTTCCAGAAGATCCGCAGCTACCGCGACACGGAGCTGGCGATCGACCCGACCGGCTTCGCGGTCCAGACCTCCGGCGAGGCCGCCTACCGCGAGGACAAGATCGAGCTGCCGGATTCCTGGATGCGGGGCTTCCTGCAGGTGTCGAGCGCCATGGCGCAGCCCGCCCACGTGGTGGATCTGCACCCGGTCGACATGCACGCGATCCTGACCCGCCTCGCCGCGCGCCGGGAGCGCCACGGCCCGCGCTCTCTCCGGTTCCTGCTCGAGCCCGACCGGCCGGTCAGCGTGCTGATCGAGCCCTGGAACGAGCGGCTGACTTTCCGGCGCTCGATCTACCGCGGGGGCGAGGCCTCGGAGATCCGCCTGTGGGGGCGGCGGCGCCTCGCGATCCTGGCCCGGACCCTGCCGCTCGCCCGGTCGGTGCGGCTGCACCTCCTCGGCACCGGGCTTCCGAGCTTCGCGGTCGTGGATTTCGGGGGCCTGCGCTTCACCCTCGGCCTGTCGGGCTGGACCGCCAACGACTGGTCCCGGGCCGGGCAGTTCGACCTGCTCGCGCCCCGGGCGGAGGTCGACGCCGGCACCGCCGCCCGGGTCTTCGCGGCGCTCCGGCGCCACCACGCCGCCGGGACCGGGCCGCTCGCCGCCGAGACCGGCCTCGACCGGGCGACCGTGGAGGCGGCCCTCGGCGGCTACGTGCAGGCCGGCCGCGCCATGTTCGACCTCGACAAGCGGGTCTACCGCCTGCGGGAGCTGACCCGGGAGCCGCTGGCGCCGGGCGCCCTGCGCTTCGCCTCCGAGCAGGAGGCCAAGGCCGACCGGTTCCTGGCGGCCGGGCTGGTCACCCTCGGGCCCGTCGAGCCGGCGGGCGACAGGCGGCGCCTGAGCGGGACCGTGCTGGACGACGGCCGGAGCCTGACGCCCGCGGTGGAGCTCGATCTCGACGACCGCATGGTCGGCGGCACCTGCCAGTGCGGCTTCTACACCCACAACCGGCTGACCCGCGGCCCCTGCGAGCACATGCTGGCCGTGCGGCGCTTCTTCCACGCCCAGGTCGAGGGCATGCCCGCGCGGTGGCAGGCGTGAGGCGGGCCCGATTGATGCGGCCGCGCGCCTGGCCTATCCTGACCGCGACGAGGGGCGCCGGCCGGGGCGGACCTTGCATTTCGGGCGGCGATTCGCCGTCCCTGCACCCTGCCCGGCAAAGCGTCACTGGCCCGCTCTTCACTGGGCCGGCACTGACCACCGGTGCGCGTTCGCGGTTTGGGTTCGCTGAACCCAAACGCGCACCGGTGGTCGTGCCGGCGTCGAGTGGACCGGGCCAGTCCCGAGACTTGACGAAGGCATCCCGGCCGACGTCCCCCGTCACGCCTCCTGCCCGCGCCGGAGGTTGCCGATGAGCCAGCAGCCCGGCAGCCTGACCCGCCAGCAGCTCTACGACCGGATCCGCGAGAGCTCGAAGGACGAGGTCATCCTCGAGGAGATGATCCGGCTCGGCTTCTGGCCGGACGGGGAAGCGCAGCCCAACCCGCCGGACGACCTGATCCGCCGCCGCGGCGAGATCGCCCGCGCCCTCGCCGACCTCCACCGGCGGGAGGCGGCGTGGCGCGACCCCGAGGCCGCCCTCAAGGAGATGCATCGCCGCCGCAAGACGGCGGCGCTGGAGCGGCGGCGCGAGACGAGGCTGCGCAACGCCCGCGACCGCCACGCCCGGGCGCAGGCGTGGCACGCGCGCCGGGAGGCCGAGATCCTCCATCTCGGGGACGGCGTCTCGGCCGGACTCTCGGCCGGGCTCGCGCACGCGGCTCCGGACGCGGGCACGCCCGCGCGCGGGCCCGCCCCCGGGCTCCCGCCCCTGGCGAGCCCGAAGGCGCTGGCCGAGGCCATGGGGATCGGCCTCGGCGAGCTGCGCTTCCTCGCCTACGACCGGGCGCTCAGCACGGTGAGCCATTACCGGCGCTTCACCATCCCCAAGAAGGCGGGCGGGCTGCGCCGCATCTCGGCGCCGATGCCGCGCCTGAAGCGGGCGCAGTACTGGATCCTCGACGCGCTCCTCGCCCACGCCCCCGTGCACCCGGCGGCCCACGGCTTCGTGCCGGGCCGCTCGATCGTCACCAACGCCGCCGCCCATGTCGGGCGGGACGTCGTGGTCAATCTCGACCTCAAGGACTTCTTCCCGAGCCTCGACTATCGGCGGATCAAGGGGAAGTTCCGGGGCCTGGGCTACGCCGAGCCGGTGGCGACCGTGCTGGCGCTGCTGTGCACCGAGCCGGACGTGGACGCGGTCGAGATCGACGGCGCCCGCCTCTACGCCGCCCGGGGGCCCCGCCGGCTGCCGCAGGGCGCGCCGACGAGCCCCGCGCTCACCAACCTCGTCTGCACCCGGCTCGACGCCCGGCTCTCCGGGCTCGCCGGCAGCCTCGGCTTCACCTACACGCGCTACGCCGACGACCTGACCTTCTCGGCCTCGGGCGAGGCCGCCGGGAAGGTCGGCGCGCTGCTCAAGTACGTCCACGCCATCGTCGCCGGGGAGGGCTTCACCGTCCATCCGGACAAGACCCGGGTGATGCGCCGCGGCCGGCACCAGGAGGTGACCGGGCTGACCGTCAACGAGCGGGTCGGCGTGCCCCGCGAGACCCTGCGCCGCTTCCGCGCCCTCCTGCACGGGCTCGAGCGGCACGGACCGGTCGGGCGCCGCTGGGGCGCGGCCGGCGAGGCGGGCGTGCTCCGCGCCGCCGTCGGCTTCGCGCAGTTCGTCCGGATGGTCACGCCGGAGACCGGCGCGCCGCTGCTGGCGCGGGCCCGCGCCCTCGCGGACCGCCACGCGGACCGCCCCTCGGCCCGTCCGGGGGCCCGGCCGCTGCCGGATTTCCGCGCCCGGTCCGCCCGGGGCGAGGTGCCGCTCGCCCGCTGGTGGGCGCCCGCCCCCCGCCCCGCGCCCGAGCCGGACCCGATCCTGGCCGAGGCCGAGGCGGCCGCCGCGCGGGAGGCGGAGGAGGCCGCGGCCAGGGCTGCGGCCCGCGCGGCCGCGCCGGTGCCGGGCCGCAGCGGCGTCCCGGTCTCCGGGCGCCCGCGTCTCGGCGCGCCGGAACCGACCGCCCGCGCGGAGGTCGCCCCGGACACGGGCGCGGAGCCCGACGACGCCCCGATGAAGCCCTGGAAGGTCATCCTGGGGATCTTCGTCCTGTTCCAGGCCGCCGCCCTGCTGCACCCGGCGCTCGGGCTGCTCGTCCTCGCGGTCGCCCTGCTGCTCGGTCTCCGACGCCTGCTGCGCCGCTGGCGACGGCGCCGATGAGGCTCGCCCGGCGCCTCCCGGCCGGGCACCTCCGGACCAGCCTCGCCGCGCTCTTCGCCCTGGCCCCGGTCCTCTCGCTCGGACCGGGGGCGTCCCGGGCCGACGAGGCGCCCGCCGCACCCGTCTTCAACAAGGCCGAGGCCGCGGAGATCTCGGCGCCGCTGCGGCAGGACCCGGCCCTGCTGCGCAGCTTCGGCACCTGCCCGGCCGACACCTTCGCGCGGGAGCGCCCGTTCTGGCGGTGGGCGTTCGCGCCCCGCCGGCCCACCGAGCGCCGCTGCGCGCGCGAGCCCGCTTCCTGCTACGCGCTCTGCACCTGGTGGTCGAACGCGCCAGCCTGCTTCGACCTCGCCCTCGCCCTGGAGCACCACTCCCTCGACGTCGCCGACATCCTCGACAAGGAGCGGCTCTACGCCCTCGCCTGCGCGGGCGGGTTCCCGGCGGGCTGCACCAACCGGGCGGCCGGGATCCGGAACGGCGGCTACGCGGAGGGTCCTGTCCGCGACGCGCCGCGCGCCGACACGGAGGCCTGCCTCGCCCGGAGCTTCCGCCTCGATTGCGACCGGCGCGGCGCCTGGGGCTGCGCCATGCTCGGCCAGGCCTATCGCCTCGGCGAGGGCGTCGCCGCCGAGGCGTCCCGGGCCCGGGCGGCGTTCGACATGGCCTGCGCGATCAACCCGGACTTCGCGGCCTGTACCTTCGCCAAGCGGCAGCTGGCTGAGATGGGCGCTCTGTGAGCGCCGGCGACGCCGGACCGGATTCCGACGCCCTGCGGGCCCTCTACGGGCGGGTCGACCCGGAGCCCGAGGGGTCGCCGGCCCCGGGCCACGCGCGCGCCTCCCTGTGCGTGGACGTGGGCGACGGGGACGACGTCGCCGCCGCCGAGCGCTGGATGCTGGCCCATGCCGGCCGGCTCACCAGCGTGCGCAGCACCGGCTGCGGCTGCTGCGTGATCGGCTGGGACATCGAGGGACCGGCGGCGCTCATCGCCACCCTTCCGGCGTCGCTCGGGGCAACCTCCGACTGGGCCGGCCCGGCCGCGGCCCCGCGGCGCGCGGCGATAGCGCGGGGCCGGCGCCTCTGGGCGCGCTGGTGGGAACGCTGGGTCTGCCGCGGCTGAGACGCGACCGACACGCGGTCGAGACGGGGAGCCTAGCGCGGTTCCGCGACGACCTCGGCGCGGTCCAGCACCGGCGGCGCCGGCCTCCGCTCCGGGATCAGCCGGTCCGGCGCCGCCCCGCGCTCGAGGGTGGCGATCGCCAGGGGCGCGCCGCGGCCGCGCAGGGCGTGCGTCCCCAGCGCGCGGGCGCGGACGCCGTCGGGCAGCCGGTCCAGCCGGTCGAGGAGATCCTGCGAGATCAGGATGCCGACGCCGAGGGGGCGGCACAGGGCCTCGATGCGCGACGTCACGTTCACGGCGTCGCCGAAATACGCGATCTTGTGGCGGTCGACCCCGACCTCGGCCGTGACCACCGAGCCGCCGTGCAGGGCCGCCCGCAGCCGCGGCACCGTGCCGAACCGGGCTTGCCAGGCCGCGGCGTCCGCCTCGATCCGGTCGAGCACCTCGAACACGCAGGTCACGCAGCGCGCGTCCTTCAGGCCGCGCTTCATCGGCCACGTGATCATCGCGAGGTCGCCGATGAAGTCGTCCGTGGAGCCGGCGTTGCGCCGCACCGGCTCGGCCAAGGTCGCGAACACCGCGCTGAGATAGGCCTGGGCGCGCAGGTCGCCGTGGGTCTCCGCGAAGGCCGTGGAGCCGACGACGTCGAGGAACAGGAAGATCCGCTCCTCCTGCACCGGCTTGTGGTAGCGGCCGATCATGAAGTTCACGAACACCTCGCCGCCGATCAGGTCGCGCAT
>NZ_JBQEPK010000050.1:0-34600 GCF_052045615.1 Methylobacterium sp. 22177
CGGAAAGGCCGGTCAGTACTTCCTGGAACACGCGATCGAGAGCGCCAACGCCCAGGAGCTCGACCGGCCGGCGACGATCCACTTCTTCGTCGGGACCGATCCGGAGACCGAGATCCCGGCGCGGCTCGCCGCGCACCCGCAGGTCACCTTCGCGCGCGGCGCGCGCAAGGGGCAGATCCCCGCGCTGAACGCGGCCATCGGCGCCGTCGACGACAGCTGGGACCTCGTCGGCTTCCTCGAGGACGACGATCGCTGGCTGCCGCCCTATCTGGGCGTCGCCGTCCGAGCCCTGGACAGCTTCGATTTCGTCTCCTCGACGCAGCTCGAGGTGGACGAGGCCGGCGAGGTGGTCCGGATCAACGACTTCGCGACGCCGTCGGGCTGGCTGATGCGGCGGGCCACCTTCGCGCAGGTCGGCGCGATCAGCCCGGCCTCGAAGTGGCACTACGACAACGAGTGGCTCGGCCGCCTCGCCGAGACCGGCCTGCGCCGCGCCCACCTCGTCGAGGCGACGGCGCCGGTCACGCTGCAGGACGCGATCCTGGTCCGCCCGTGGCTCGCCAACGTCCTCCAGCTCGGCGGCCCCAGCATATCCCTCGCGCGCCACGGCTTCGTCCTGCCGCTGGTGTGCCGCCTCGTGCATCCGGGCTCCGGGAGCTCGGATGTCGGCCAGGGCGGGACGTCGCGAGCCGAGAGCGAGGCCGAGTACCGGCGGCTGGTCGACCGCTTCGGCCGCATCCCCTGGTGAGATCGCGCCGCGCGGCGGACGCTCGGCGGACCGGCGCCTCTCGCGACCGACGCGGAGGCCGGTTCAGCCGGGGATCACCCCTCGGGACGCTGACGCGGGGCCGGTCACGCAGGCGCCGATCAGCCGCCGCACGAAGCCCGCGCAGGCCTCGAGTTCGTCCCGGGTGACGTACTCGTCCGCCCTGTGGGCGCGCGCGATCGAGCCCGGCCCGATCACCACGGCCGGCACGCCGCCGAGCCGCTCGAACAGCCCGCCCTCCGTGCCGTACGAGACCTTGGCGTGGCCGTTGCGGCCCGCGAGGCGCTTGGCCAGGGTCACGATCTCCGCCTCCGGATCGGTGTCGAGGCCCGGATAGTCGATCAGCGGCTCGACCGCGACGCCGCAGGCCGGATCGCCGGCCCGCATCAGCGGCGCCAGCGTCCCGGTGGCGTAGGCGATCGCGGACGCCGCCAGCGCGGCGGCATCGTCCGCGCCGATCGCCCGGTACTCGAACTCGACGCTGCAGGTGTCGGGCACGATGTTGAGCGCCGATCCGCCCCGGACCACGCTCGACAGGCCGGTGGTGTGGGGCACGTCGTAGAGCGGGTCGCGGGCCCCGTCCCGGGCGATGGCCTCCGCGGACAGGCGGACATGCTCGATGAAGCGGGCGGCGTACTCGACCGCGTTGACCCCCTGGGGCGCCAGGGCCGAGTGGCTGGCCTTGCCGCGGAAGGTGAGGCGGGCGGCCGCCTTGCCCTTGTGGCCGACCACCACGTCCATCCCGGTCGGCTCGCCCACGAAGCAGCCGAGCGGCCGCGGCACGCGCTCGAGCATCCGGGCGATCAGCGGGCGCACGCCGAGGCACCCGATCTCCTCGTCGTACGAGATCGCGAGGTGGATCGGGGTGGCGAGCTCCGCCGCCACCATCTCGGGCAGGAGCGCGAGGCAGACCGCGAGGAACCCCTTCATGTCGGAGGTGCCGCGCCCGTAGAGCCGCCCGCCCTCCTCCCGCAGGGCGAACGGGTCCGACGACCAGGGCTGGCCGTCGGTCGGCACCACGTCGCTGTGGCCGGAGAGCACGTAGCCGGGGCGGGTCTCGAACGGTCCGACGCTGACCAGCAGCGCCGCCTTCCGGCCCGACGGATCCGGCACCCGCTCGACCGCGGCGCCGTGGCCGCGGCAATAGGCCTCCGCCCAGTCGATCAGCGGCAGGTTCGAGCGGGCGCTCACCGTGTCGAAGGCGACGAGCGCGGCGAGCAGTGCCGCCGGATCGGGCGTGCCGGGGCGCGGCGTGGCGGTCTGTGCGGGCTCTGTCATGGATCCCATGGCGTGGCGAGGTCGTGGCGAGGTCGTGACCGGATCTTGGCCGGATCTTGGCCGGGTCGCGGCCGGCGTGCCGACCCGCGCGAATCGGTCTCGAGGGCGCGCGGAGTCCTAGAGGGTTTTCGGCGCTTCCGGGATCCCGGGCAATGCCCGGCCGGCGGCGCCCCGGAACCGGGGCGGCGCTCGGGCGTAGCCGCCGGTGAAGCCCGTCAGGTCGCCCGTCCCGGAGCCCCGACCATGCGTCCCGGTCCCGCCCCGATCCTCGCCGCCCTCCTGCCGACGCTCCTGCTGCCGACGCTCCTGCTGCTGGCCGCCCCGGCCGAGGCCCGCCGGCAGGCCGCTCCCCCGGCCGGGCGACCGCATCACCGCGCGGCCTCCGACACGGACCTGACCCTCGCCCGCATGGCGGCGCGCGACCGGCCCCTCTGGCGGGTCTGGCAGCGGCCCCGGCCCCTCGCCCGGATGCTCCCCCCGTCGGCGCGCGAGCGGGTCGCGGCGCCGCCGCTCACGGGCTGGGGCTACGGCGGCACCGTCCCGGATGCCGCGCCCGGCTTCTGAACCGCCTCGACCCGGACCCGGCCGCCTGCCATGGTGCGGGCGAAAGCAGCGGCCCGAGACGGACACGATGGTGCTGGAGTTCCGCCTGGACGACCCGACCCCCGCGGATCCGCGCCGCCGCTGGGACACCCTGGCGCAGGAGGCGCGGGACGCCTGCTACGACAACACCCGCGCGGTGGCCGACAGCGCGTCCCAGGTGGCCGCCCGGGACGCGGCCTCGGCCGCCTACCGGGCCGCGCATCCGGCCGGCCTCGACGTGCCCTACGGCCCCGGCGCCCGCAACGCCCTCGACCTCTACCCGGCGCGGGACGCGGCGGCGCCCTGCCTGGTCTTCGTCCACGGCGGCTACTGGCAGCGGGGCGCCCGGGAGCTGTTCGCCTGCTTCGCGCAGGGCCCGAACGCCGCCGGCTGGTCGGTGGCGATGGTGGGCTACACCCTGGCGCCGGAGGCGAGCCTCGCCCGGATCGTGGCGGAGATCGGCGCGGCCCTCGACTGGCTGGCCGCCCACGGGGCCGCGCGCGGGATCCGCGGTCCCCTGGTCCTGTCGGGCTGGTCGGCGGGCGGGCTGCTCACCGCGATGCAGCTCGGCCATCCGGCGGTGGCGGCGGGCCTGGCGATCTCCGGCGTCTACGACCTCGCGCCGATCCGACAGACCGCCCTGGACGCCAAGCTGGGCCTCACCGACGGCGAGGTCGAGACCTTGTCGCCCCTGCGCCTCCCGGCGGTGGCGAAGCCGCTCTGCATCGCCTACGGCTCCCGCGAATTGCCGGCGCTGATCCACGACGCCCGCAACCTGCACGCCCTGCGGGCGGCGGCCCATGCCCCGGGATCCCTGCTCCCGGTCCCGGGGGGCGATCACTTCTCGGTGCTCGACGCCCTGCGCCGGCCCGGCGGGATCCTGGTCCGGGCGGCCCACGCCCTGCTCGAGGGCTGAGGCCCCGGCCGGGCTCCCGCACCGGACCCGCGACGACGCGGGGGACGACCGCGTGCAGATTTGCAACTCCCGATAGAAATTCCGCATCGACGAGGCCGGTTTCCGTCTTGCTGAGGCTTGCCGCCCGTGCTGAGACGGGCTCGCGGGCACGATCTCCCCCTACCGGGAGCCGGCCGATCCCAGGGAGATCGGATGCAAGCGGTCGCGCGATCGGAACCCCCTGCGGCGGCGCCCTGCGCCGGCCCCGCGGCGCGCGCCGCGGCTGCGCGTCGTGCTGGCCCTGGGTTTCGGCACGCTCGGCTTCCTGACGACCCTGGCGCTCGCCGCCCTGGCGAGCCGGGAGGCGACCCGCCGGCTCGAGGCGGAGGTCGGCGGGCAGCTCGTCGAGATCGCCGGGCAGATGGCCCGGGGCCTCGATATCGGGATGTTCGAGCGCTGGCGCGACATCCAGATCGCCGCCGCCTCGGACAGTCTGCGCGATCCCGGAGCCGGAACGGCCGCCAAGCGCGCCGTGATGGAGCGGCTCCAGGCGACCTACCCGGCCTACTCGATCATCGGGCTGATCGACTCCGACGGGCGCGTCTCCGTCACCAGCACCGGCGCCCTGGAGGGCGCGGACGTCTCCGGTCGCGACTACTTCCGCGGCGGCCGCGCGGGCCCCTACGTGGGCGACGTGCACCCGGCCAAGCTCCTCGAGGCGCTGATGCCCCCGGACGAGGCCGCCGCGCGCGCGGCGGCGCGCGAGCCCCTGCGGCTCCTCGACGTCGCGGCCCCGGTCCGGGCGCCGGACGGCCGCGTCCTCGGGGTGCTGGCCGCGCATCTCGACTGGGCCTGGGCGCGCGACATGGCCCGCGTCCTCGAAGGCGCCCTCCGGGGCCACCGCCAGGGTGCCGAGATCCTGATCCTGTCCCGCGACGGCACCGTGCTCCTCGGTCCGCCCGCCCTGCAGGGCGCCCCCCTGCCCCGGTCGGTCCTGGCGGGCGGACGGCCCCTCGATCCGGAGGGCACGAGCCGGGTCGGCCCCTGGCCGGACGGCACCGCGTATCTCAGCGCCCGCGCGTCCACGGCCGGCCACCGCGACTATCCGGGCCTCGGCTGGCAGGTGGTGGTCCGGCAGGTGGCCGACCGGGCCCTGACCTCGGTGGCGGCCCTGCGCGGGAGCATCCTGGCGGCGGGCAGCGCGGTGGCCCTCGCGGCGGCGCTGCTCGCGTGGCTGCTGGCCGGCCTGATCGCCCGCCCCCTGCTGGATCTGGCGGCCGCTGCCGAGACCCTGGGCCGCGACCAGCCCCTGCCGCCGCTGCCCCGCTCCTTCGTGCGCGAGGGCGCGACGATCGCCGCCGCCCTGGCGGCGGCGGCGGACGAACGGGCCCGGCGCGCGGAGACCCACCGGCTGCTGATCGACGAACTCAATCACCGGGTGAAGAATACCCTCGCCACCGTGCAGGCGATGGCGGCGCAGAGCCTGAAGAATCTCGGCGCCGGCGCGGCGGCAGGGCGCGACGCCTTCGAGGCGCGGCTCCTCGCCCTGTCGCGCGCCCACGATATCCTGACCCGCGAGAGCTGGGCGAGCGCGGATCTGCGCGGCATCGCCGCCCAGGCGGTGCGGCCCTTCCTGGGTCCGGAACCCGCGGGCGGCGATCCGTCGGACCGGGATTCTTCCGGTCGGGAGACTTCGGACCGGGAGACTTCGGACCGGGACGCTCTGGGCGCGAACACCCCGCGCATCACCCTGGACGGCCCCGACCTGCGGCTGCCGCCCGAGGGAGCGCTCGCGCTCACGATGATCCTGCACGAATTGTGCACCAACGCGGTCAAGCACGGCGCCCTGTCGGTTCCGGCCGGGCGAGCCGCGCTGGCCTGGACGGTGGAGGCCGGTCCGGACACCGAGACCCTGCGGCTGACCTGGCGCGAGCGCGGCGGCCCGCCGGTCGTCTCCCCCTCGCGGAAGGGGTTCGGCACCCGCCTGCTCGAGCGGGGCTTCGCCGGGGGCAGGACCGCCAGCCTCACCTACGAGGCCGGCGGCCTCGTCTACGTGGCGGCCAATCCTCTGCCCGCCGCCGGCCGCGCGCCCGCACGGTCCGCGCCGCGTCCGAACGCCGGGCGGGCCTGATCCCGCCCCGACCCGGGCGACCGTCGTCCCCGCCTCGACCCGACATCGCGCGCCCCTCTGCGGCGGGGCGGCCGCGCAGCCCTGCGCGCCGGCGAGGCCGGATTCCCCTTTAATCCCGGCCATGATTTCACGGCGCAACGAAGACGTGTGCGGGCGCACACGATAGTACATACGCCGAGGATTAAAGTGTTCATCGATATAATGTGCCGATGCGCACACGCTATTCCGGAAATTTAGACTAGTTTCGACTTAGCGGCAGGGATGCAGTGTCCCGCGCCACAGGTTGAACAGCGAGGAAACGCCATGACCCAGTCCCGACATCTCCCGGCTCGCGGCCGCACGGCCGGTTCCGCCTTCGGCCTCGCCCTGGGCCTCCTGACCGGAATCCTCGGCGCGCCCCTGGCGGCGCAGGCGGGCGAAGGCGGCGGTGGGAGCCGCCAGGCCGCCGGCGGCGGCCACATGAGCTCCTACATCAGCGACCCCCACCACGACCCGCGCTCGCTGCACTCGCAGCGTTCCGGGTCCGGGCAGCTCCTCGGGGCGCCGATGGTTCACGACAGGGCCGGGGCCAGCGTGGCGCGTGGCCAGGTCGTCGACCCGCACTGGGCCTCCGGAACCGCGGAGCGCCGCCGGGTCCGTCGCTGAGACTTCGGACGCCGAGACTTCGCACGCCGAGACTTCGGACGCGACACCCCGACACCGAGACTCACCGCCCGGCCCCTCCGGCCGGGCGGTCCCGACCCGACCGAACACCGCTCCGCGCTCCCGCGCAGCGCCGCCGTCCGGCAGGCGCGCTCCGGCGCATCGCCCTTCCCCGTTCCGCCTTCCGGCTCTCCCAGCTTCAGGGACCCTTCATGAACAACATCATCCAGGGCATCGCCAGCTTCCAGGGCAGCGTCTTTCCCGGCCAGCGGCAGATGTACCAGCAGCTGGTGCGCGACGGGCAGCACCCGAGCGCGCTGATCATCGCCTGCGCGGATTCCCGGGTCTCGCCCGAGCACATCACCCAGGCGGGGCCCGGGGACCTGTTCGTCTGCCGCAACGCCGGCAACATCGTGCCCCCGGCCTCCGACGTGGTCGGCGGCGTCTCCTCGGCGATCGAGTACGCCGTGGTGGCCCTCGGCGTGCGCGACATCGTGGTCTGCGGCCACTCGGATTGCGGCGCCATGAAGGGGCTGATGAACCGGGACCTGCTCAAGCGGATGCCCAGCGTCGCCGCCTGGCTGCGCCACGCCGAGGCCGCCGAGCGGATCGTCTGCGAGGCCTATCCCGAGGGGATGGACGCGCAGGCCCGCCACCACGCCCTGGCCCTGGAGAACGTGGTGGTCCAGCTCGCCAACCTGCGCACCCATCCGAGCGTCGCCGCCGCCCTGGCCAAGGGTTCCCTGCGGCTGCACGGCTGGTTCTTCGAGATCGAGACCGGGGCCCTCCTGGCCTATGACGGCGCGAGCGGGCGCTTCCGGCCGATCGCCGGGGCCGACATGCCCGTGGCGCAGGATTCCTCCGCCAGCAGCCGCCTGCAGGCGGCCTGATCATGCGCCCCCCCGGCCGCCTGACCACGACCCTGCAGAGCGCCCTCGCCCCGGGCGGCGCCGTCCGGGCGAGCCTCGCCCGGGACCTGCCCGCCTCCGTGGTGGTCTTCCTGGTGGCGCTGCCCCTGTGCATGGGCATCGCCATCGCGTCCGGCGTGCCGCCGGAGCGCGGCCTCATCACCGGCATCGTCGGCGGCATCGTGGTCGGCCTCCTCGCCGGCTCGCCGCTCCAGGTCAGCGGGCCCGCCGCCGGGCTCGCCGTGATCGTCTACGGGTTCGTGCAGGCGCACGGTCTCGACGCCCTGGGCCCCGTCCTGGTGGTGGCGGGCCTCGTCCAGCTCGCCGCCGGCGCCCTGCGGGTCGGCGGCTGGTTCCGGGCGATCTCGCCGGCCGTGGTGCACGGCATGCTGGCCGGCATCGGGATCCTGATCGTGCTGGCCCAGATCCACGTCCTGACCGACGCCCTCCCCCGGGCGAGCGGCCTCGACAATCTCGTGGCGATCCCGGCCGCGTTCTTCAACTTCGTCACCGGCACGGGCGACCGCACCGGGGCCGTGATCGTCGGCGGGATCACCATCGCGGCGATGATCGCCTGGGAGCGGCTGCGCCCGGCGCGGCTCCGGCTCCTGCCCGGGGCGCTCGTCGGCGTGCTGGCGGGCAGCCTCGTGGCGGGGCTCGGGGATTTCGCCGTCAAGCGCGTGGCGGTGCCGGAGGCGCTGTTCTCCGGCCTCGCCCTGCCGGCCGCCGAGTCCTGGGCGCGCCTCGCCGAGGCCGAGATCCTGATCATGGCCCTGGTGATCGCGGTGATCGCCAGCGCCGAGAGCCTGCTCTCGGCGGCCGCCGTCGACCGGATGCACGACGGCCCCCGCACCCAGTTCAACCGGGAACTCGGCGCGCAGGGCATCGGCAACCTGATCTGCGGGCTCGTCGGCGCGCTGCCGATGACCGGGGTGATCGTGCGCTCCTCGGCCAACGTCCAGGCGGGCGCCGTGAGCCGCGCCGCCACGGTGATGCACGGGACCTGGATCCTGGCCTTCCTGCTCGCGCTGCCCTGGCTGCTGGCCCTGGTGCCGACCGCGAGCCTCGCCGGCATCCTGGTGGTCACCGGCTGGCGTCTGGCGAGCCCGGCCCACGCCCTGCACCTGCAGGCCCGCTACGGCTGGCTGACCGCGGCGATCTGGCTCGCCACGATGGCCACCGTGGTGGCGGTGGACCTGCTCACCGGGGTGCTGACCGGCCTCGCCCTGAGCCTGCTCCAGGCCCTGCCGAGCCTGCGCAAGGGACGGCTCCGGATCGAGCACGCGGCGGCCCCCGAAGTGCCGGGCGTGCCGGAGCTGCGCCTGTCGGGGGCGGCCACCTTCCTGCAGCTGCCGAGCCTCACGGCGGCCCTGGAGCGCACCCCGGCGGGCGGCGAGGTCCGCCTCGCCACCGACAACCTCGCGGCCATCGACCACACCTGCCTGGAGATGATCGGCGACTGGGCGAGCCGGCGCAGCGCCGGCGGCAGCCGGATCGCGGTGGTCGGCGGCTCGGGCGTTCCGCACGACCGGCTCGCCGCCGCGGTGGCGGCCCCGGCCCACTGAAGGGCCCCGCGCCCTCTGCCGGCGGCCGGCCCGGTCCGGCGGCGGGCGCCCGCAGCGCGGGCCGGGCGCCGAAGCCGCGGCCCGAGAAACAACGGCGCGGAGCCGTTCCCGTCGCCGGGGCGATCGGGAGCGGCTCCGCGCCGCGTCCGGCCACCGGCCCCGCTCTCCGGGCGGCGGCAGCCCGCCGCGCGGGCCGTCAAGGCTGTCCGGGTCCGGGGACCCGGCGATCTTCAAAACCGGTTAATCCTGAATCTTCGCGCCCCTTTAACGAGCGGAAGGCCAGACTCAGCCCCACGGCAGGCCCGCGCCGCGGAACCGGCCGGCGGAATGGTTCTCGTCAGGAGCTTCGTCGATGATCAGGTTCCTCGCGGCCCCGGCCGCCTGCCTGGTCCTGTGCGGCGCCGCGGCAGCGCAGGACATGCCCGGCCTCGCGACCCTGAGCCCGCCCGACCCGGTGCAGCCGGTGGCCGCGAGCCCCGCGCTCCCGGCGCCGGACAGGGCGGTCGCGCCGGGGTCGCGACCGGAGGCCGGCCCCGATCAGGCCGCGCTCCGGCCCGAGCCTGGCCGGGCGCCCCTCGGCAGCCTCACCCTCCGCGGCACCGCGGCCGACCCCGCGCAGACGACCGCCAGCCTGAGGGCCCCGGCGACCGGCTCCGGCGCGTCCAAGCCCTGGTGCGCGCAGGAGCGCCGGGTCGGCACCGGTCAGGGCTTCTGCCTGGTCAACTGAAGCGGCCCGACCGGCGCTGCCGGCGCCCGGCGGCCGGGCCAGGAGGCCGCGTAGACCGTGACCTCGTCGAAGGTCCCAACCCTCCGGCGCGTGGCCGCGGGAGGCGACGAGGAGCACCGGCACGGCCGCGCCGACCGCCGCGACGGCGAGCAGCCGCGTGATCAGATCCGCGTGGGCGCGGGCGGCCTGGGTCAGCGCGCGGCCGAGCGGATCGCCGGGCCCGACGCGCGCCCAAGTGGGGAGACGGTGGCGGGGTCCGGCGTCACGTCTTCGTGACCGGCACCCCTCGGGCTGGGTCCGGCTCCGAAGATGCCAGGGCGTAGGTGGCCTCGGCGACCCGGTTCAGGGGGCCGCCCGGCCCCGACCGCTTCCACAGGCGCGTGTTGAGGGCCGCCACCGGATCCCGGCCGGGCAGGGTGAAGCCCTGCCGGGCGAGCACCTCCAGGATCTCGGCCGCGTGCAGCGGCCGGCCCGCCCGCGCGATCGCCGCGCAGGCCGCCTGCACCACGGCCCGGCCGTAGCGGCGGGCGCCGGCGGCGTCCTCCGTGAAGGCGATCACCGGCGGGATCGGCCCGGCGGCGCCGGCGGGATCGGGCGCCCCCGCGGACCGCGCCGCCGGATCGACCCGCACGCCCCGCCGTCCGCGGGCCGCGGGCTCCCCGTCGGCAGGCGCCCCGGGCCGGCCCTCCGGCACGTCCCGACCCCGCGGCGGCCCGTCGGCCGGGTCTCGGCGCAGCCCCGCCGGCGGATCGGGCTTCAGGGTCGGGTCCGGCCGCGCGTCCGCTCCGCCGGCCGCCAGCCGGCGACCGAGTTCCTGGTAGAGGACGAGATCGGCGATCTCCCGATCGAGCGCCTCGCGCTGGCGGCGCAGCGCGGCGAGCCGCGCCGCGATCTCGGAGTCCGACAGGCCCACGTCATGTTCCTTCCAAGCGGACGGAACATATACTCATTCCGATCGGCAGAGGGAATACGACCGACTCTCTATCCTGGCCCGTTTCATTCCGTGAGGGAATGAACCTCGCGCTCTGATCTATTCCTTCGCGCGCTTCCGTATTCCCTTGCCCGCAGGGCGGGGCGGCACGAGCAGCGTGCTGGGATCGGCCGGGTGCAGGGTCAGGCCGCCGTCGTCGAGCACCAGCGGCAGCCGCGGAAACACCTCGCGCAGGTGCGCGAGATCGGCCTTGAACGCCTGGCGGAAGCTGCGGATCGAGGCGTTCTCGGCCCCGAACTGCGCGTGGAGGTTCGCCCAGGTCAGGCGGAGCGGCCGCTGCAGGGACCGCAGGCGGTAGCCGGTCCAGAACAGCAGGTCGAGCTTGCGCGCCGAGCCCGAGAAGGCCCGGGCCGCCCGCACGTCCACCGGCAGGGCGTGCCGGATCAGGGTCTCGTAGAATTCGGGATCGAAGCGCACCGTGCGGCCGGCCTCGTCGTCCCCCTCCCCGGCGCGGGGGCGCCACAGCTCCAGGCTGCGGAACGGCGGGACGTTGAGGGTGGTGGCGCTGTCGCGCCCGTCCCAGAGGCCGATCTGCATGGAGCAGGCGGCCAGCCGGTTCAGCTGTTCCTTGAACTGGCGGATGGTGCCGCGCTCGCCCCCCGTGACCGCGAAGCCCATCTCGCGCATGAAGCCCGACAGGGTCTCGGCCACCTTCACGGTGGGGCTGCGCTGGCGCACGGCCTCGGTGCAGAGGTGGAGCAGGACCAGCCGGGCCTTCGGGCCGTAGGGCAGCCCCTGGGGCTCGAAGGCGCCGGTCTCCGGGTCCTTGATCCGGCCGGCGATCAGGTTGAGCGAGTTGCGGCCGTAGCTGCGGGAGAATTCCCGCACCGGCCCGGGATCGCGGTAGGGCAGGCCGCACAGAGCCAGGACCGAGTGGATGTGCTGGAGGCTCGACGGGAGGGCCGGCTCGTTCTCGATCACGAGGCGCACCGCGTCGCGGCGGCGCTGGTCGCGCGACAGCCCGGCCCGGCGGCTCTCCTCCTCCCCCAGGAGGGCGGCCCGGGCATCGCGCTCGCGCTGACGGTGCAGCACGTGCTCGACGATCTGCGCGAACAGGAAGCCGCCGCGCGCCGCCTCGATCTCGGCCCGCAGGTCCGGGTCATGGATCCCGGCGATCTTCTCCTCGATGCTCATCGCCCCTCGGCCCGCGCTGCACGGGCCGTCCATCCGGCGGGCGGACGGACGGCCCGATCCTGCCATGCCACGATTCGCCCGCCGCGGCCCCCGTCCGGTCGGCCTTGTCCCGGCAATCCACGCTTCCCCGGTGCGGGATCACGCCCGCGAGCGGGCCGACGCCGGTCGCTTCACGGCCGGCGCCCGCCCCGGCGCGCAGAGTTCGATACGGGTCTCGTCGCCCGCCGATCCGACGCCGAGCCGACGCCGCGTCCGGCGCAGAGTCCGATACGCGCGGGTGCCCGGTGACCGTCCCCGTTATCCACCGATCCGGGGGCGAATCCGCGCCGAATCGGATACGCGGCCGCGCAGATTCCGATACGGCGGGGCGCGGCCCGGGCGCAGAATCGGATACGCCGCCGCGCAGAGTTCAATGCATCCCCGCGCAGAGTCGGATGCGCGAACGCGCGCCAAACCACTGGCACACATGCGGAATTCGCCGCCCCATATAACCTGCTGAACTGACTCTCTGAAAGATTCCTCCAGATAATCTTCCTACTGCGGACCAGCCCGTTCGTTCTGACGAACGACCGTGTCGCGCCGTACATGCACAGGGTGCGAAGGGAATATGAGCAGGTTTTCCACATTCCCACGGGGAACGACCGTCGCGGCTTGACGGAACGGCGAAGGAGTTCCGTGCCGTGCCGCCGCGCCCCGCCGACGACCGGGTGGCCTCCGGCATCCCACCGGGGTTCGGCCAGGGTCACGGTGTGATGGCGGCTTGACGCGGACGATGCGGCCCGGTTTCTCGGCTCCTTCCGAGAGGGCCCTCAGAGAAGAGCGCGCCGATGCCCCCCTTGCCCGAATTCGCCCGGCCCAGCCTCGCCCTGCCCTGGGCCCCTTCGCCGATCGCAGCCCGATGACGGATCGCCGCGACGACGGCCGCCCGCCCGGCGGACGCCCCAGCCGGCCACGCCCGCCCTGGCCCCGGCGCCCGGCCCCCCGGCCCGGAAGCCGCCCGGCCGCGGCGGCCCGCCCGCGGGAGGAGGGCGGCGACGGGCCGACTGTGCTCTACGGCTGGCATCCCGTGGTGCAGGCCCTGGGCAACGCCCAGCGCGGCCTGCACCGGCTGCTCGCCACCGAGAACGCGGCCGCGCGCCTGGAGGCCGAGTTCGGCGGCGCCGTGCGGATCACCCCGGAACTGGTCCGGCCGAGCGACATCGGCCGCCTGCTCGGCCCGGACGCCGTCCACCAGGGGCTGTACCTGGAGGCCGAGCCCCTACCCGCCCCCGGCCTCGACGATCTGCCCGCCGACGCGCTGCTGCTGGCGCTCGACCAGATCACCGACCCGCACAATGTCGGGGCGATCGTGCGCACCGCCGCGGCCTTCGGCGTGGCCGGGATCGTCACCACGGCGCGCCACGCGCCGGGCGCCACCGGGGTCCTGGCGAAATCCGCTTCCGGCGGCCTGGAACACGTGCCCTTCGTGACTGTCCGGAACCTCGCCGAGGCCCTGATCGAACTGGGCGAACGCGGCTTCACCCGGGTCGGCCTCGATTCGGACGCGCCCGAGAGCCTCGACGCGCTGACGGTCGCGCGGCCCCTGGTGATCGTGCTGGGCGCCGAGGGCAAGGGCCTGCGCGAGCGGACCCGGGGCTGCTGCGACGTCCTGGCCCGGATCCCCTTCTCGGGCGCGATCCGCAGCCTCAACGTCTCGAACGCCGCCGCCATCACCCTCTACGCCCTCGGCCGGAAGAGGGACTGACGGGACCGTGACGCGGCCGGACCGGTCCCCGAGCGGGGCCGCCGCGATACGTTCGGAAACACGGAACCGGGCCCGGAAGCCCCTGTTCCGCCTAGGCAATCTTCGCAACTTCCCGTAGAATACGCGGCGAGGGGGGCGTCGGCTCGAGGGCTGCGCCGGATGTTGGACGATGCGTTTACCTACGGCGGTTGGGCCCTCGGCCTGGTCGCCGTCGGTGTGTGGATTTGGCTCGCGCGGCGCGCCTTCCCGAGCTTCGAATCCTTCGTGACGGGCTTCGACGACGAGCTCCGGCTCGGCGCCAGCCCGGAGGAGCGCGCGCGCAGCGCGCGCTGGCACCAGGTCCGTCAGGCCGCCATGGCCCTGACGGCCGTCGCGGCCCTGTGCCTGTCGATCGGCTTCGCGATTCCCGACTGAACCGGAAACCCCGGGGGCGGCCCCGGCCGACCGGGATCCGGCCCGGGTCCCGCTCCGAAGCGCACGGGCGCGCACCGTCCCTGTTCCGAGACCCCGGCGTGATGTACCGGATCCGCGGAACCGCCCCGGTACGGTCCGGGACGCGGAGGGAGCAGCCGACCGTGCCGCCAGCCGCCGAACGCCCGGTCGCCCCGTCATCCGGGGCCGCGCGGCCGCACGCCTCCGACATCGCGGCGCGCCTGGAGCGGCTGCCCATGTCGGGCTACCAGCGCCGGATCTTCGCGGTCATCGCCTCGGCGTGGCTCGTCGACCAGATCGACGTGGCGCTCCTGACCTTCCTGCTCGGCGCGATCGTGGCGGCCTTCGGCCTGACGCCCACCGAGGCCGGCCAGCTCGCCGCCATGACCTTCGCGGGCCAGCTCGTGGGCAACGTCCTCGCGGGCACCGCCTCCGACCGGTTCGGCCGCAAGGCGGTGTTCCAGGTGACCATGGTGGTCTGGGGGCTGGCGAGCCTCGCGGCGGCGGCCGCCTGGAGCCTGCCCGTGCTGATGGCCTGCCGGTTCCTGATCGGGGTCGGCGTCGGCGGCGAGGCGCCGGTGGCGCAGGCGATGGTCTCGGAGATCGTACCGGCCCGGGTGCGCGGCAAGTACATCGCGATCCTGGAGGGGTTCTGGGCGGTCGGCTACGTCCTCTCGGGGGCGATCAGCTTCTTCGTCCTGCCCCATCTCGGTTGGCGCTGGGCCTTCGTGGTGGTCGGCCTGCTGTCGCTCGTGGTGCTGGCGGTGCGCCGCACGATGCCGGAATCGCCCCGCTGGCTCGCCGAGGCGGGCCGCGAAGCGGAGGCGGAATCCGCGATGGCCGCGATGGAGCGGGCCGTCGAGCGCGCCACCGGCCGCCCCCTCCCCCCGGTCGCGCCGGCCCTGGCCGCGGCGACGGCGGCCGTGCCCGGCCCGCGGCAAGATCCGCATCAGGGTCCGCATCAGGGTCCGCACCGCGGCGCCGTCGCGACTCTGTTCGCGCCCGAATACCGCCTGCGCACCGTGATGGCGTTCGGGCTGTGGTTCTTCGCGCTGATCGGCTTCTTCGGCCTCAATTCCTGGATCGCCGTGCTGCTCAAGGAGCGCGGCTTCTCGATCGTCGGCTCGGTGGGCTTCGTCACCCTGATCACCCTCGGCGGCATCCCGGGCTTCGCCGCGGCGGCCGTGCTGCTCGAGCGGGTCGGCCGCAAGCCCACCACCGCCCTGTTCCTGATCTGCGCGGCGGCGGCGGCCTACCTGTACGGCAATGCCGGCGCCGGGACGGTGCTGACCGTCTCGGGCGTCGCCGTGACTTGGCTGTTCGTCGCCGGCTTCATCATGCAGTTCTTCATGTTCGGCATGTGGAGCTGCCTCTACGCCTACACGCCGGAACTCTACCCGACCCGGGCCCGGGCCACGGGCGCCGGCTTCGCCTCGGCCTTCGGGCGGATCGGCGCCATCCTGGGGCCGATGATCGTGCCGGTGCTGGTGCGCGACCACGGCCCGGCCACCGCGTTCCAGGTCGGCGCCGGCGGCTTCCTGATCGCCGCCCTGCTGGTCCTGACCCTCGGCGTCGAGACCCGCGGCAAGGTGCTGGAGGCCGTCTCGCGCTGAGACGAGGACCGACCGGACACACAGCTCGATCCGCACAGGAGACTCGCGAACAATGCCCGTCGTGGACATGCGCAGCCGGCCGACCTTCCTGCACAGATTCTTCGGCGCCGAGCCGGACACGCCCGAGTTCGGCGTGGCCCGCTGGCTCAATGCCCGGGTCGGCAGCCGGGAGGTGGAGCACTTCACCCGCGGCGCGACGATCGAGGGCTTCCGTGCCGAGATGGACGGGGCCGGCATCGACGTCGCCGTCATGGTCGCCCGCTCGGTCCCGGGGGTGCGGGTCTCGAACGACGCCCTGGCGGAGGCCGCCCGGCACGACCCGAGGCGGCTGATCGGCATCGCCTCGGTGGATCCGGTGAAGCTCGGCCGCAAGGCCGCCCTCGCGGAGGCGCGGCGCGCCGTGACCGAGCTCGGCTTCAAGGGCATCAACCTCGATGCCGGCTTCTACCGCGAGGCCATGCGGGCCGACGACGAGCGCCTGATGCCGCTCTACGAGCTGTGCCAGGAGCTCGAGGTCCCGGCCTTCGTGATGTCGGGGCCGACGACGCCGGACCTGCGCCTCAACGACCCGCTCGCGGTCGACCGGGTCGCCAGGACCTTCCCGGCGCTGCCGATCGTGTGCTGCCACGGGTTCTACCCGCACGTCGCCGACATGGTGACGGTGGCGTTCCGCAACGCGAACGTCTTCGTCTCGCCCGACATGTACACGTTCGCGCCGGGCGGCGGCCTCTACGTCGAGGCGGCGAACGGGTTCATGAAGGACCAGTTCCTGTTCGGCTCCTCGTTCCCGTTCCGCCCGATGGGCCAGGGCGTCGCGGATTTCCGCGGCCTCGGCCTGTCCGAGGAGGCCCTGGAGGCCGCCCTCTGGCGCAACGCCGACCGGCTCCTCGGGCTCGGCCTCGCCGCGTAGGGAAAGCCCGGTTCGGGAGGTCCGGGACCTTTCGCGGGCGCGGCCCGCATGTCGGGGCACTGCCCCGACACCCCGCCGAAGGGCCGAGCCCTTCGGGATCCCGCGTCAGGCTGCGCGAACCCGGGTGAGGAAGGTCTCGACCGCGCCGCGCAGATCGCCCGCCTGCCGGGACAGGTCGGCCGCCGCGTGCAGCACCTGGGCCGAGCCCTGGCTCGCGGTGCCGGCCGCCGCGCCGACGCCCGCCATGTGCTTCGAGACCCCGCTTGTGTCCTGCGAGGTCTGCGCGGTGGTCCGGGCGATCTCCGCGGTGGCCGCGCCCTGCTGCTCGACCATGGCGGCGATCTCGGCGCCGATCCGGGCGAGGTCGCGGATCACCGCGGTGATGCCGCCGATCGACCGGACCGAGGCCTCGGTCGATCCGGTGATCTCCGAGACCTTGCCGGCGATCTCCTCGGTGGCCCGGGCGGTCTGCTCCGCGAGGTGCTTGACCTCGGCGGCGACCACCGCGAAGCCGCGGCCGGCCTCCCCGGCGCGCGCCGCCTCGATGGTGGCGTTGAGCGCCAGCAGGTTGGTCTGGCCGGCGATCTGCGAGATGATCGCGACGATCTCCCCGATGCTGCCGGCCGCCTGGGCGAGGCGGTGGACTTCCCCGGCCATGCCGTCCGCGCTCCGCGTGGCCGCCGCCGCGAGGTCCGCCGAGGACCCGACCTGCACGCCGATCTCCCGGACCGAGGCGGTGAGCTCCTCGGTGGCCGCCGCCACCGTGTCGGCCGATCGGGCGGCCGAATCGGCCGACACCGCCACCGCCCGGCTGAGATCGGTCGTGTCCTGGGCGGCGCGGGCCATCCCGTGCGCGGAGGCCTCCAGCTGGGCCGCCGCCGCCGAGACGGCCGCGACGATCCCGCCGACCTGGCGCTCGAAGCTGTCGGCGAGGCCGAGGGCGGCCGCGCGCTGGGCCGCCGCGGTCTCGGCGGCGAGCCGCTCCTGCGCGGCCCGGGCCGCCCGGCGCTCGGCGACGCTGTCGCGGAACGCCAGGGCGGCGGCGGCGATCGCCCGGACCTCGCGCGGCCCGCCGGTCGGGATGGTCATGTCGGCCGTGCCCGCGTCCCGGCCGATCGCGGTCAGCACCCCGGCCATCCGGGAGAGCGGACGGGCGATGGCCGTGCCGAGCCAGACCGCGAGGCCGGCCGAGAGGGCGAACAGGGCGAGGCCGCCGGCGGCCCAGAGGGCCAGCATCCGCCCGGCGCGGGCGTGCACCGCCCCCGCGGCCGCCACCAGGTCGGCGGTGAGCCGGTCCTCCACGCCCTTCAGGGCGTCGATGCGCTGCGTGGCGAGGCGGAACCACGCCGGCGCGTCGCGGAAGGCGAGGGGCGTCCCCGGCATCGTCTCCTGCGCGACCGTCCGCAGGCGCGCGACCTCGCGGGCCGGCCCGGTCGCCTCCGCGGCGTCGAGCAGGTGCGCCTGCCCGGCCTCGGCCCCGGCCCGGAACAGGCCGGCATAGGTCGCCTGCTCGGCCGCGAGGGTCGCGAGGCGGCGGGCGGCCGCGAGGTCGAGGTTGCCGGAGGCGAAGACCGCCGCGGCGACGGCCCGCTCCTGGCCGGCCGCCTCCTTCAGCGCCAGGAAGGCCGCGTAGGCGTTCGCCCGGGCGGCGAGGCCGGCCTCGTCGATCGCGCCGCCCATGGCCCGCACCAGCCCGAGCCCCTCCCCGATCAGGCCCGTGTAGTAGGCCACGGCCTGCGGCGTGGCCGCCGTCAGGGCGTCGACGGCCCGGCGCTGCGCGGCCAGTCCGGTGAGCGCCTGCGCGAAGCCCTCGCTCCGGGCCGCAAAGACCGGCCCGAAGCCCGTCGCGGCGGTCACGGCCTCGGGCAGTCCGGCGAGCGCCGCGTCGGTGCGCCCGCGCTGGGCCGCCAGTTCCGGACCGAACTGCGCGCCCTGCGCGCCCAGGAACAGGCTCGAGGCCCCGCGCTCCCGCTGGGCCTCGTGCACGAAGGCGCTGATCCGGGAGGCGAGGCCGACCAGGCCCTCAACCCGGTCCATCTCGGCCCGCCGCGCCCACTGGTCCGACACGGCGAGGCCGGCCGCCCCCGCGAAGGCGAGGCACGGGGCGAGCGCCACCGCCAGGATGCGGGCGCGGAGCGAGGCGAGGATCGGCATCGGAAGATCTGGAACCGTCCGGCAGGAGACGCGCCACCTTCCGGCCAAGTCATAAAAATCCGGTTATGGGTCTCGCGCCGATCCGGGACCGGTCTGCCCAATCAGGCGGCGTTTTGGGCCGCATCTGCCAATTCGACGTGCAGATCTCCCCAGGTCTTCAGCGCGCGGATGACCGGCTCGAGGGACCGACCCCGCTCGGTCAGGCTGTATTCGACCTTCGGGGGAACCTCGGCATAGACCGTCCGGGTGATCAGGCCGTCGGCTTCCATTTCGCGCAACTGGTTCGTGAGCATGCGCTGGGTCACGCTGGCGAGGCGCCGCCGGATCTCGTTGAACCGCAGGGTCCCCTCCAGCAGGTGATAGAGGATCACGCCCTTCCACTTGCCGTCGATGAGCCGGAGCGTCGCCTCGACGGCGCAGCCGGGGCTGCAGGCCCCCGTGTGGCGGCGGGTGCGGGGCATGGGCGTCTCCGACGGTATGGTTTCCGGCACTAGCGGCGTTTTATGTGCGTACTTGCGGCCCGTGAAGGCGGGCGGCATCTCCTGCGGCGACAGCCCGAGGAGATCACCATGCGCGCCGTCGGCTACCGCAAGTCCCTGCCGATCACCGATCCCGAAGCCCTGGTCGACCTCGACCTGCCCCAGCCGGCGCCCGGCCCGCGCGACCTGCTGGTGAAGGTCGAGGCGGTCTCGGTGAACCCCGTCGACACCAAGGTCCGGCGGCGGGCCGAGCCGGAGGCCGGCGGCGCCAAGGTGCTCGGCTGGGACGCGGCCGGCACCGTCGTCGCCGCCGGCGCGGAGGTCCCGGGCTTCGCCGCGGGCGACGCGGTGTTCTACGCGGGCGACCTCACCCGGGCGGGGACGAACGCCCAGTTCCACTGCGTCGATGCCCGCATCGTCGGGCGCAAGCCCGCGCGCCTCGACTGGGCGCAGGCCGCCGCCCTGCCGCTCACCGCGATCACCGCCTGGGAGACGCTGTTCGACCGGCTCGACACGGGCAAGCCGGTTCCGGGCGCCGCCCCGGCGATCCTGATCGTCGGCGGCGCGGGGGGCGTCGGCTCGGTGGCCATCCAGCTCGCCCGGGAACTCACCGACCTCACCGTGATCGCCACCGCGTCGCGGCCCGAGACGGCGGCTTGGTGCCGGGACCTCGGCGCCCACCACGTGGTCGACCATTCCAAGCCCCTGGCGGCCGAGGTGGCGGCCCTGGGGCTCGGCGCGCCGGGCCTCGTCTTCTCCACGACCAACACCGACGCGCACCTCGCCGCGATCGTCGAGCTCATCGCCCCGCAGGGCCGCCTCGCCCTGATCGACGATCCGGAGCGCCTCGATGTCGGGCTCCTCAAGCGCAAGAGCCTGTCGCTGCACTGGGAGTTCATGTTCACCCGCTCGATGTTCGCCACCGCCGACATCGCTGCCCAGGGCGCGCTCCTCGACGAGGTCGCCCGCCTCATTGATTCGGGCCGCCTGCGCACCACCCTGGGAGAGCATTACGGGCGGATCGACGCCGCGAATCTCCGGCGCGCCCACGGCCTGATCGAGAGCGGGCGCGCCAGGGGCAAGATCGTGCTCGAAGGCTTCTCGGAGTGAGCACGCGATGACGGAGGCGGCGGGGACCGGGATCTTCGACGTGGCGGCACTGGCGGCGGCGCTGCCCGAAAGCGCCGGGACCCTCCTGGTCGACACCTACCTGACCGACCGGGAGGCCGCGAGCGCCCGGGTGTTCCGGGTCTACCGGCCGACGCCGCCGCACTACCACGCCACCTGCGACGAGTACCTCTACTGCCTCTCGGGCCGGGGCACCTTCTGGATGCGCGATCCCGCCGCGGTGACCGCGTTCGGCCCCGGCCAGCTCCTGTTCTTCGAGAAGGGCACGGTCCACGCGATGCCGGCGCTCGAGCCCGGGGACCCGGTGGTGTTCCTGTCGATCGACACGCCCCGCCGGGCGCCGACCGACATCATCTTCGTGAACCCGGAGGACGGGACGCCGGCCAGCTTCATGGCGCGCAACGCGGAGGGTTGAGGTCAGACCCGCAGGGAGCGCCCGGCCGCCGCCACGCCGACGAGCAGGGCCGCCACGATCAGGAGCGCCGCGGGGAGGCCGAGCGCCTGCGCGGCGAAGCCGATCAGGGCCGGGCCCGCCAGCACCCCGGCATAGCCCAGCGTCGTCACCGCCGGCACCGCCACGCGCGCGGCCATCGCCCTCTGGCGGCCGGCCGCCGTGAACAGGACCGGGACGATGTTGGCGCAGCCCGCCCCGACCAGCGCGTAGCCGGCGAGTGCCGCCTCCCAGGCCGGGACGAGGACCGAGAGCGCGAGGCCGACGGCCGCCAGCAGGCCGCCGAGGACGACCACGCTCCGGCGCCCGAGCCGGGCCACGACCCGGTCGCCCGCGAGCCGGCCGACCGTCATCGTCACCGAGAAGGCCGCGTAGCCGAGCGCCGCCCAGGCCGGATCGAGCCCCCGCTGCTGGATCAGGAAGACCGCGCTCCAGTCGAGGGCCGAGCCCTCGGTGAGGAACACCACGAAGCAGAGCAGGCCCAGGACCAGCACCGGGCCGCGGGGCAGCGCGAAGGCGGGGCCGCCGCGCGCCCCTCCCCTGTCCGGCGGCAGGATGCCGGGCCAGGCGGCGGCGAACAGGGCCGCGATGCCGGCGGTCAGGAGCAGCACGCTCCAGCCCGCGCCGAGGCCCGCCGCCAGCAGGCCGCTGGCGATCAGCGCCCCCAGGATGCAGCCGAGGCTGTAGAGGCCGTGGAAGCCCGACATCATCGGGTGCCCGCTCCGGCGCTCCACCGCGACCGCCTGCAGGTTCATGACGCAGTCCACCGCCCCCATCCCGGCCCCGAACAGCAGCAGCCCCAGGGTGAGCGTCACGAGCCCCGAGGCCGCGGCCAGCACCGGGAGGGCGAGGCCGAGGGCCAGCGTGCCGGCGAGCAGGACCGGCCGGAAGCCGAGCCGCGCGGCCGCCACCCCGGCGCTCGGCATCGCCAGGATCGAGCCGATGCCGAAGGTGAGGAGCAGCAGGCCGAGCCCCGCCGCGTCGAGGCCGGCGCGGTCCTTCACCAGCGGCACCAGCGGCGCCCAGGTGGCGTTGGCGATGCCGACGATCAGGAACAGCAGCCGCGTGGACAGCCTCTGCCGGGCCGCGGCCCGGTCGTCGGCCCCCGGGATGGCGACCGGATCGGTCAGGTCGAGTGCTGGCATCGATGCCTGTCGGGACTTGGATCTGTGGGCGGGATTGGGCGATGTGGATCTCAACTCCCGCGGTGCAACACCGAAGGTGGGCCAAGGTTTGGCGAATCGAGATCCGGCGAACCCGGGGCCGCCGGACTCCGATCGCGGCCGTTGGCTGCACGTCGTCGCCCGCGCAAGCGAAGGGGCCCGGCGCGCGGCTCGTCAGCGTGGCGCCATCCGGATTGCTTGCGCTGCGCGCAAAGACGGCTGCGCGTTCACCGAGCGGTTGCCGACGTACGCGTTTCGTTCTAGCAAGGGCGGCGCATGACGGGCCTGCGTCCCGCCGGCCGCATCTTGCCGTGAGCCCCCGCGGGCTCGACATGAGGCCGGTGCGGCGGCTGGCCCGCGCGCGAATCCGACTCTGACCGCGTCGACGCCTCGAAAGACCGCCGCCCTCATGGCCAAAGCCCAAGCTGGAAGTCGTGTCGCACGCCGCGCCGGCGCCGCCAAAGCCGCTCCCAAGGCGCCCCTCAAGGCAGCCTCGACGAAGGCAGGCTCAACGAAGGCGGCCCTGCCCAGACAGGCCCGCGCGAAGGGCGAAGCGCCCGCGGCCCGGACCGAGGCCGCCATCGACGCCAGGCTGGAGGTCCTGTTCGACGCCGCGCCGGCCCCCGTCGAGGACCGGCGGGTCATCGCGATCCGCGGCGCCCGGGAGCACAATCTCAAGAACGTCGACCTGACCATCCCCCGGGACAAGCTCGTCGTGTTCACCGGGCTGTCGGGCTCGGGCAAGTCGTCGCTCGCCTTCGACACGATCTACGCCGAGGGGCAGCGCCGCTACGTCGAGTCGCTCTCGGCCTACGCTCGCCAGTTCCTGGAGATGATGTCGAAGCCCGACGTCGACCAGATCGACGGGCTGTCGCCGGCCATCTCCATCGAGCAGAAGACCACCTCCAAGAATCCCCGCTCCACCGTCGGGACGGTCACCGAGATCTACGACTACATGCGCCTGCTCTGGGCGCGGGTCGGCATCCCCTACTCGCCGGCCACCGGCCTGCCGATCGAGAGCCAGACCGTCCAGCAGATGGTCGACCGCGTGCTGGAGCTGCCGGAGAAGACCCGGCTCTACCTGCTCGCGCCGGTGGTCCGCGGGCGGAAAGGCGAGTACCGCAAGGAAATCGCCGAGTACCAGAAGAAGGGCTTCCAGCGTCTGCGCGTGAACGGCGAGTACTACGCCATCGACGACGTGCCCAAGCTCGACAAGAAGTTCAAGCACGACATCGACGTGGTGGTCGACCGGATCGTGGTCCGCGCCGATATCGGCTCGCGCCTCGCCGAATCCTTCGAGACGGCGCTGGAGCTCGCCGACGGCGTCGCCGAGATCGTGTTCGCCGACGCCCCCGAGGGCGAGGCGCCCCGGACCATCACCTTCTCGTCGCGGTTCGCCTGCCCGGTCTCGGGCTTCACCATCGCGGAGATCGAGCCGCGTCTGTTCTCGTTCAACAACCCGTTCGGCGCCTGCCCGACCTGCAGCGGCATCGGCCACGAGATGCGGATCGATCCCGAGCTGGTGATCTCCGACCCGGCCCTGAGCCTGAAGCGCGGCGCGGTCGGCCCCTGGGCGAAGTCGACCTCGCCCTATTACGGCCAGACCCTGGAGGCGCTGGCCGAGCATTTCGGCTTCAAGACGGGCGTCCCCTGGCAGAGCCTGTCGGAGACCGCCCGCGCCATCGTGCTCTACGGCTCGGGCAAGCAGTCGATCCGCTTCGCCTACGACGACGGGTTGCGCAAGTACACGGTCAACAAGCCGTTCGAGGGCGTGATCCCGAACCTGGAGCGCCGCTACAAGGAGAGCGACTCGGACGCCGTCCGGGAGGAGATCGGGCGCTTCATGAGCGAGACGCCCTGCGCCGCCTGCGGCGGCAAGCGGCTGAAGCCCGAGGCGCTCGCCGTGAAGGTCGCCATGGCGGACATCGCCGACGTCACGGCCCTCTCGGTGAGCGAGGCGCACCGCTGGTTCTCGGAGCTGCCGGAGAAGCTGACCGCCAAGCAGAACGAGATCGCGGTCCGGATCCTGAAAGAGATCCGCGACCGGCTGACCTTCCTGGTGGATGTCGGCCTCGAATACCTGACGCTCGCCCGCGGCTCCGGCTCGCTCTCGGGCGGCGAGAGCCAGCGCATCCGGCTCGCCTCGCAGATCGGCTCGGGGCTGACCGGCGTGCTCTACGTGCTGGACGAGCCCTCGATCGGCCTGCACCAGCGCGACAACGAGCGGCTGCTCGGCACGCTCAAGCGCCTGCGCGACCTCGGCAACTCGGTGATCGTGGTCGAGCACGACGAGGACGCGATCCTGCAGGCCGATTACGTGGTCGATGTCGGGCCGGGCGCCGGCATCCACGGCGGCGAGATCATCGCGCAGGGGACGCCCGCCGAGGTGCTGGCGAATCCCGCCTCGCTCACCGCCAAGTATCTCACCGGCGCGATGTCCGTGCGCACCCCGACCGCGCGCCGCAAGGGCCGGAAGGGCAAGCTCGGGCTGTTCGGCGCAAGGGGCAACAATCTGAAGGACGTGGATGTCGAGATCCCGCTCGGCACCTTCACCTGCATCACCGGCGTGTCCGGGGGCGGCAAGTCGACCCTGGTGATCGACACGCTCTACAAGGCGGTGGCGAAGAAGCTGAACGGCGCCCTGGAGCACCCGGCGCCCTACGGGCGGCTGGAGGGGCTGGAGCACCTCGACAAGGTCATCGACATCGACCAGTCGCCGATCGGGCGCACCCCGCGCTCGAACCCCGCCACCTATATCGGCGCCTTCACGCCGATCCGCGACTGGTTCGCGGGCCTGCCCGAGGCCAAGGCGCGCGGCTACCAGCCCGGCCGCTTCTCGTTCAACGTCAAGGGCGGGCGCTGCGAGGCCTGCTCGGGCGACGGCGTCATCAAGATCGAGATGCACTTCCTGCCGGACGTCTACGTCACCTGCGACGTCTGCAAGGGCAAGCGCTACGACCGCGAGACCCTGGAGGTGAAGTACCGGGGCAAGTCGATCGCCGACGTGCTCGATTCCACCGTCGAGGAGGCGGCCGAGCTGTTCAAGGCGGTGCCGGCGATCCGCGACAAGCTCGAGACCCTGAAGCGGGTCGGCCTGCACTACGTCCATGTCGGCCAGCAGGCCACCACCCTGTCGGGGGGCGAGGCGCAGCGGGTGAAGCTCTCCAAGGAGCTGTCGAAGCGCGCCACCGGCCGCACCCTCTACATCCTCGACGAGCCGACCACCGGCCTGCACTTCCACGACGTCGCCAAGCTCATGGAGGTCCTCCACGAGCTGGTCGACCAGGGCAACACGGTGGTGGTGATCGAGCACAACCTCGAAGTGATCAAGACGGCCGACTGGGTGATCGACATGGGCCCCGAGGGCGGCGACGGCGGCGGCCGGGTGGTGGCCCAGGGGACGCCCGAGGCGATCGCGCGCGCGACCGCGAGCCATACCGGCCGGTTCCTGCGCGAGGTGCTGGAGCGGCGCCCCGTCTCACCGGCGAGCCGCGGTCGCGCCGCGGAGTAGCGCGGCGGACCGTCCCGCCGGCCGATCCCGGCGCGGCAGTTTCTGCCGGGTGCGGTCCGGAACCTGCCCGAGCGAGCGGTGATTCGAACCGCGGAGCGCGGGTCCGAACCGGTTGCCGCCCGGTCCGGCGCCGGATTCCGGACGCCGCGTCCGGACCGGCCGCCTGCCCGATCGCCGCCCCGACCTTGCCGGATTCTCCCGCCGCCCGGCCCGACAACAGCTTGACCGTTCAACGATATTTTGCCGGACCCCGCGTGCGAGCAGGGTCTGTGGACAGTGTTGCATCGCCGCAAAAATGCGGCTTTTGCGCAACGGTTCGGCTGGTTGTGGCGTTTCGGCGAGCATTCCACTGTCTTTCCGCAGGTCTCTGTAGAATAGTCGCAGACGTTGAGACGGGCAGGCTCCGTGGGGGCGCTCGGCAGGTCCGAAGCCGGCAGCCGCGATAGGCGAGCAGACCGGCAGGGAAGTGCCGAATGCGGGACGGACGCCGTGTGACCTTGGGAAGGAATGAGAAAATGATGAAGAACTGGCTCGCGGCCGGCACGGTCGCGCTCACGGTCGGCATGACCTCGACGATCGCGCAGGCGCAGACCACCACGGTTCCCGGCGAGCAGGTCGGCCTCGCGGTCGGCGCGCCGCTGCCGGAAGGCCTCTACGCCATCAACACGTTCACCTACCGCCGCACCGACGGCCGGAACGATCCCGACACGGCCGTCAACATCCCGGTCCTGGTCTGGTCGACCCCGTTCGTGCCGTTCGGCGGCCGCGTCGAGCTGCTCGTGGCGCCCCCGACCGTGTTCGCCTTCACCCGCAACCCGGCGGGCGTGCGCAACAAGGACATCTCGATCAACGTCGGCACCTTCGTCGGCGGCATCTGGGCCTTCGACCTCGGCAACAACTTCGGCGTCAGCTTGCTCGGCGGCGCCTACCTGAACGACCTGAACGGCGACCGCGGCTCGATCATCACGCCGACCGGCGCGACGGCCACCCCGGTCCTGCCGCAGCTCTCCTCCAACACCTACCGCTTCGGCATCGCCGGCAGCTACACCGGTGACGGCTGGAACCTGACCGCCAACCTGACCGCCAACATCTACGACTCGCCCGGCCGCTTCCCCGGCCAGGTCGGCGCCGCCATCGGCCCGATCCGCCTGTCGGACTCGCTGAACTTCGACCTCACCGCGACGAAGAAGTTCGGCAACTTCGAGATCGGCCCGGTCGCCTACGGCACCTACAACTTCGACATCAGCCAGGCCAGCGCGGCGGCCGGCAACCGCGGCCGCTTCGCCATCGGCGGTCTCATCGGCTACGACTTCAAGATCTTCACCGTCCAGGCCTACGTCGCCCGCGACGTCGTGACCGGGCTCCAGACCACCAACGCGTTCGGCCGCACCCGCAGCGACTACTCCACCGACGGCTGGATCCGGTTCATCGTGCCGCTGTACTCGCCGGCCCCGGCCGCCTCGCCGGTCCCGGCGGCCCTGGTCCGCAAGTACTGAGACCCTCCCGAGACGCCGGGCTCCCCGCCGCCGCGCGGCGGGGGGCTCCCGGATCTCCGACAGGCCGTCCCCCGGGACGGCGCGCCGCCCGGCCCCGCCGGGCGGTTTTTTGTTGTGCCGGCCCCGCCGCGGGCCGCCCCGCGCGGGCCCGGCCATGGGTCGCAACCGGCCGCGGGTGACGCGGGCGGCGCGGACATCCTATGGTGTGCCGATTGCGCGGCTCCGGGGCCGACCGGGGCGCAGGCGGACGAGCCGAAGGAATGTCATGGCGACGCAGGGCGAGTGGAAGATCCCCGCGCAGGCCCAGCCCAGGCCCGCGGATTACGGCTACGACCTCGACCGGGCGCTCTCCGCCGTCCTGGCCCTGTCGGCGCGGATCCCGGAGAGCGCGTTCACGGCCGAGACGCTCGGCACCGAGCGCGCCGGCAACGGCGTGGTGATCCGCGAGGACGGGCTGGTGCTCACCATCGGCTACCTCGTCACCGAGGCCGAGAGCGTCTGGCTCACCACCCGGGACGGCCGCTCGGTGCCCGGCCACGTCCTCGGCTTCGACGCCGCCACGGGCTTCGGCCTGGTCCAGGCGCTCGGCGATCTCGGCGTGCCGGCCCTCCCGCTCGGCCGCTCGGCCGGGCTGAAGACCGGTGACCGGGCCGTGCTGGCGGGGGCGGGCGGGCGCCAGCGCTGCGTCGCCGTCGAGGTGGTCGCCCGGCAGGAATTCGCCGGCTACTGGGAATACGTCCTCGACGAGGCCCTGTTCACCGCCCCCGCCCACCCGCACTGGGGCGGCACCGCGCTGATCGGTCCCCAGGGCGACCTGCTCGGCATCGGCTCGCTGCAGCTGCAGCAGGGCGGCGCCGGCGCGGCGCGGCCGATCAACATGGTCGTGCCCATCGACCTGCTGACGCCGATCCTCGAGGACCTCGCCACGCGCGGGCGCGCCAACCGGCCGCCGCGCCCCTGGCTCGGCCTCTACGCCACCGAGAGCGAGGAGGGCATCGTCGTCATGGGCCTCGCCGACAACGGCCCGGCCGAGACCGGCGGCCTCCAGGCCGGGGACGTGATCGAGGCGGTGGCCGGCGAGCCGGTGGCCGATCTCGCCGCCCTGTTCCGCAGCGTCTGGGCCCTCGGCGAGGCCGGGGTGCGGGTCCCCCTCACGATCCGCCGGGAGGGACGCGGGGTGAAGCTCGCCCTCGTCTCCGGGGACCGGGAGCGGTTCCTGCGCACGCCCTCGCTGCACTGAGCCCGCAGCGCGCAACTTTCGCGCGGCGGGCGGCGTTGCCGCGGGTGCCGTCGCGGGTCTGTACCGGACACAACCTACGGCTCAGCGACGGTTCAGGTGGCGGGACCGAATCTGCAACCACCGGCTCCCGATCCGCCGGAAGCGTTGAGGAGATCCAGTCATGACGATTCTGAGCGCACCGCGCGCGAAGGCGCTCGTGATGGCCGCCGCGGTCGCGGGCGGCCTCGGGCTCGCGGGGTCCGCCGAGGCGGCCGGGGGCTGCGGCCCCGGCTTCCACCCCAATCCCTGGGGCATCTGCCGGCCGAACTGGGGCCCCCGGCCCTACGGCTACTGGCGGCGCCCGATCTACTACGGCGGGTACGGCGGCTATTACCGGCCGCGGCCGTTCTACCGGCCCTACGGCTTCTACGGGCCGCGCCCGTTCTACTGAGCCCGGTCCGGGCACGCGTGAGACGCCGGGAGGGCGTCCCGCCGACCGGTGGGGCGCCCTTCGCGCGTGCGGGGAGCCCCGCGCGACCCCGCATGCGCACAAAGAATGACCATTCGGAAACCTTGCCGGTTTCTTAAGCCGGTTATGCAATTCACGCAGGTCTGGTGCTTGACCTTGCGCCTCCTGCTGCGCTGCGGTCGGATTATATGTGCGTTGCACCAACAAGAGGCAGCGATGCGCAATGGGGCGCCATCGTCTGCCTGAGCAGAGGTCACAGCACACCATGTCCGCCGCCCGTAGCGTCCTGAGCCGCGTCCGCGCCTATCTCCGGTACCGCGACACCGTCTCCCAGCTGTCCCGCCTGTCGGACCGCGATCTTGCCGATCTCGGCATCAACCGCAGCGAGATCCGCGGCGTCGCCCGCGTCTGATCCCAGCGCCCGAGTCACAGCACCCGAGACGAACGTCCCGAAGGACCGCCGCCCGTTGATCCGGACGGCGGTCCTTCGCTATTCTCAGACATGACACAGATCATCCACATCGTCGGCGGCGGTCTCGCCGGATCCGAGGCCGCCTGGCAGGTGGCCGAAGCCGGGCACCGCGCGGTGATCCACGAGATGCGCCCCGTGCGCGGCACCGAGGCGCATCGGACGGACGGCCTGGCCGAACTCGTCTGCTCGAACTCGTTCCGGTCCGACGACCCCGAGGGCAACGCCGTCGGGCTGCTGCACCAGGAGATGCGCAGCTTGGGCTCGCTGATCATGCGGGCGGCCGACACCAACCAGGTGCCGGCGGGCGGGGCGCTGGCGGTCGACCGCGAGGGCTTCTCCGCCGCGGTGACCCGGGCCCTGGAGCAGCACCCCAACGTCACCCTCGTCCGCGGGGAGGTCGAGGGCCTGCCGCCGGAGGCATGGGGCCCCTGCATCGTCGCCACCGGCCCGCTCACGGCGCCGGCGCTGGCCGAGGGCATCCGCGGGCTCACCGGCGCCGAGTCGCTGGCCTTCTTCGACGCGATCGCGCCGATCGTCCACCGCGACTCGATCGACATGGACGTGGCGTGGTTCCAGTCCCGCTACGACAAGCCGGGACCCGGCGGCACGGGCGCGGACTACCTCAACTGCCCGATGAGCCGTGAGCAGTACGACACCTTCGTGGCCGCCCTCGTGGCGGGCGAGAAGATCGGGTTCAAGCAGTGGGAGGGCACGCCCTATTTCGACGGCTGCCTGCCCGTCGAGGTCATGGCCGAGCGCGGCCCCGAGACCCTGCGCCACGGGCCGATGAAGCCCGTGGGGCTCACCAATCCCCGCGACCCGCTGGTCAAGCCCTGCGCGATCGTGCAGCTGCGCCAGGACAACGCGCTGGGCACCCTGTACAACATGGTCGGCTTCCAGACGAAGCTGACCTATTCCGAGCAGGTCCGGATCTTCCGCATGATCCCCGGCCTGGAGCGGGCCGAGTTCGCCCGCCTCGGGGGCCTGCACCGCAACACCTATCTCGACAGCCCGCGCCTCCTCGACGCCACCCTCCGGCTGAGGGCCCGGCCCTCCTTACGCTTCGCCGGCCAGATCACCGGCTGCGAGGGCTACGTCGAGAGCGCCGCGGTCGGGCTGATGGCCGGCCGCTTCGCCGTCGCGGAGGCGGCCGGCCGGCCGCTCGCCCCCCTGCCCCAGAGCACGGCCCTCGGCGCGCTCATCGCCCACATCACCGGCGGCCACCTGATGGCGGACGGCGAGGCCAACGCCCCGCGCTCGTTCCAGCCGATGAACGTCAATTTCGGCCTGTTCCCGCCGCTCGAGCGGGCCCCCCGCAACGAGACCGGCCGGCGCCTGCGCGGGCCCGAGAAGGCGGCGCTGAAGAAGCGCGCGCTCACCGACCGGGCCCGGGCCGATCTCGCTCTCTGGTTGGAGGGCGCGCGGGACGGTGCGGCGAGACCTGCGGCTGCGGAATAGCTAGCCGCACGGGGCTTGCACCGCCCGAGGCCTCATCATCCTGGGCGCACCATGACCGCGATCGACACCCGAGCCTTCCTGGCCGACCTGTACGAGCTGCGCGAGATCGGCCGGTTCCGCACCGGCGTCCACCGGCCGACCTTCTCGGCCGCGGACATGGAATCCCGCCGCTGGCTGATGGCCCGGCTCGAGGCCTGCGGCCTGGACGCTTCCATCGACGGGATCGGCAACGTGCTGGGGCGCCACCGCGGCCCCGGCCCGCACCTGCTGGTCGGCAGCCACATCGAGACGCAGAACGAGGCCGGCTGGCTCGACGGGGCGCTGGGCGTCGTGGCCGGGGTGGCGCTGGCCCGCGCCGGGCTGCCCGTCGACGTCGTCGCCTTCGCGGACGAGGAGGGGCACTTCTCCGGCGGCTTCCTGGGCAGCCGCTCGGCGATCGGCGACCTGACCGAGGCCGAGATGGACGAGGCCCGCAACCGCACCGACGGCACGCCGCTTCGCGCGGCGCTCGCGGGTGCCGGCCTCGCCGGCCTGCCCCGGATGCGGCTCGACCCGGCCCGCTACCGCGGCTTCCTGGAGATGCACATCGAGCAGGGGACGCAGCTCGAATCCGCCGGCCTGCATCTCGGCGTGGTGAGCGGCATCGTGGCGATCTGGCAGTTCCGGATCGATTTCGCCGGCAACCAGGACCATGCCGGCGGCACCACCATGGCGGAGCGCCGGGATGCGGGCCTCTCGGCGGTGCGGCTGCTGGCGGCGATCGACCGGGAGTTCCCGAAGGTCTGCGGCCCGCGCAGCACCTGGACGACGGGGCGGATCACCCTGGATCCCGGCGGCTTCAGCATCATCCCGGGCCGGGCCGAGGTGTATTTCCAGTTCCGCGACGTGGCGATGCCGGTGCTGGAGCGGATGGAGGCCTGCCTGGAGGCGCTGGTGCGGGAATCGAACCGGCGCGAGCGCTGCCCGGCCACCCTGACGGCCCTGGCGAAGGCGGTCCCCGCCCCCTGCGACCCGGCCCTGATGCGCGCCCTCTCGGAGGCCGCCGAGAGCGTCTGCCCCGGCTCGTGGCAGGTGATGCCGTCGGGCGCCGGTCACGACGCCCAGAACGTCGCCCGGATCCTGCCGGCCGCGATGCTGTTCGTGCCCTCGATCGGCGGCATCAGCCACCACTGGGCGGAGGACACCGCCGACGCCGACCTCGCCCTCGGGGTGCGGGCCCTCGGCGACGCGGCGGCGCGGGTGCTGGCGGGCTGAGCGCGCCGCCCCGGACGCCCGCCGCGGCGCGTTCCGGCGGGCCCCGGGCCTCAGGCGCCCGGTATCAGCGACTGGATCGGGATCCGCTCCGGGCGGTATTCCTGCATGCCCCCGGCGATCCGCTCCTCGACGGCGTCGATGAACTTCTCCGGGTCGGTGATCGAGCACTGGCGCAGGTCCCAGAAGGCGTAGCGCCACCATTGCACCTTCAGGTAGCGCTCGATCAGCGCGTCGGGGAAGCGCATCTTCACGATCCGGGCGGGGCTGCCGGCCACGATCGCGTAGGGCGGCACGTCCTTGGTCACCACCGCCATGGCGCCGATCACCGCCCCGTCGCCGATCGTGATGTCGGGCATCAGGAAGGCGCCGTGGCCGATATAGACGTCGTTGCCGATGCGCACGCGCTTGGGCCAGAGATACGGTCCGCAGATCTCGTAATCCTCCGCCCGCGGGTCGAGGCGGTCGAACACGGCCGAGTGGTGCGTGTAGAACAGCGGCGAGGTCGAGCCGCACTGGACCGGGTGGCTGCCGCGCCCGACCTGGACGCTCTCGCCGATCGAGCAGTAGCGGGCGATGTCGGCGCCGAAATAGTAGCCGCTCACCGCGTACGAGAACGCCCCCATGGTGAGGCAGTAATCGACGCCCATCCACTTGATGCTGCACGGCGGCTCGAAGACGCAATCCTCCGGCAGGCCGAACGGGGCCGGGTGCAGCACCGAGATGCCGCGCCGCAGCATCTCCTGCTTCATGTCCTCGTTGACGGAGATCATGCGGCGTCCTCGTCGATGGGGTGTCGGGTTCCGGCCGGCGCCGGGTCCAGGCCGTAATAGTCGCGCCTCAGGTCCCCGTAGGTGGCGGCCCGGATCGGCACGGTGAGCCGGCCGGCGGCCGAGACGTCGATGGCGAGCAGCCGGTCGTTGAAGGCGGCCGGATCGGTGGCCAGCGCGCCGGGGAGCAGGTGCCCGTTCGGGTAGGCGCGCAGCCGCTCGGCCGGGGCGCCGAGGTCGAAGGCCGCCACCGGCAGGCCGGTGCGCAGCGCCAGGGTCAGCGCGTACGAGTAGGTCTCGGGCCAGATCGCCGGCAGCAGCACGAGATCGGCCGAGAGCCGCCAGACCAGGTCCAGGGCCTCGTGGTCGCCGGAATAGCGCCCGGTCTGGGCGACCCCGACGCGCTCCAGGCCGATCGCCAGGGCCGGATCCGAGTAGCCCACGATCGCGAAGTGCAGGGGCAGGTCGCGGTCCTGCGCGTCGGTGGCGAGCGCCTGCAGGAACAGGCCGCCCTTCGTGGCGCTGATCGCGCCGAGCACGGCGACGCGGCGGACGCGGCCGGGCCGCTGCAGGGCGGTCGAGCGCACCGACCGCTCCGGCTCGACGTGCGGCCGCACCGTGACGGCGAGATCCGGGTACACCGCCCGGATCCGGGCCGCCGTGTCGCAGGACGGCGCGAACACCCGCGCGGCGCCGGCCAGGAACGCCCCGAACGCCGCCCGCCGCTCGCCCGGATCCGGCTCCTCGAACCCGTCCGCGTCCACCGCCAGGCACGACCGGCACTCGTTGACCGGCGCCAGGCCGCAGTAGCGCCCGTCCGGCTGCACCAGGTGGTTGCGGTGGCACACCGGCGAGTAGTCGTGCAGCGTCCACGCGTAGGGCCGCCCCGCGCCCGCCACCACCTCCATCAGCGCCCGCGCCGCGCCCCAGCGCAGCCCCGCCAGCGAGTGCACGTGGATCAGAACCGGCGCCAGCTGCCCGACGAAGTCGGCGAGCTCGGCCGCGTCCCGCGGCAGGTACAGGCTGTCGAGGTTGGGCAGGTACAGGAACTCGGGGCCGCGATACGAGACGTGGACCTCGAGGTTGCGGGTCCGGTCGATCTGCAGCAGCACCACGCTCAGGCCCTCGGCCCGGGCCTGCGCGACCATGTCGTCGATGTGCCGCTGGATGCCCCCGCCCCAGCTGTGCGTCACGTAGAGCAGCGCCCGCCCCGAGAAGTGCCGGGCCAGCCGCGCCCGGTCGAGCCGCGCCCGCCCGCGCCGGCCGGGATCGGCCTGGACGAACTGCCCGACCCGGGCCGGGTAGTCGGGGTGCTTGGCCAGCAGCGCCGCCTGGCCCTGGACGTACTCGCCGCCCGCGTCGAGCCCGAACGAGATCTGGCCGGCATGGTGGACGAACACGTCCTCGGCGAGCAGGTTGACGAAGCCGGCCTTGGTGGCGCGCAGGCACCAGTCGTTCTCCTCGCCGTAGCCCTTGCCGAAGGCCTCGGCGTCGAGGTCGCCGACGGCGTCCAGGGCGGCGGCGGTCATGTACATGCAGAAGCCGACGCCGGTGGGTACGGGCACGGCGCGGCCGCGGTTGACCTGCGCGGCCACGCGGTCGAGGTCGGGCCGGGCGATCTCGAGCGGCATGGTGTTGTTGGCGTTGAAGCGCGGGTAGGAGCAGATCGTGGCGTTGTTGGACAGGGGCGTGACGCTGCCCACGGGCAGCCCCGCGCCCATTCCCGCCCCTGCGCCTGCCCCAGCCCCTGCCTCCGTGCCGGACCCGGCCCGAGGCTCGGCGTTGTGTTCGGCGTGGGCGACGAGGCGGTCGAGCCAGTCGCCGAAGACTTCAGCGTCGGAGTTGAGCAGGACGACGGCGCGGCCCTGGCGCAGGCCGAGGGCGCGGTTGACCGAGCGGACGAAGCCGAGGTTCTGCTCGTTCTCGACGAGGTGGAACAGGCCGCGGCCGGCGAGGGCGGCGAGCTCCGCGGTGAGTTCCGGGTCGGGGGAGCGGTCGTTGACGGCGAGCAGGGTGAAGGGGGTGGCCTGGGGCGCCGACAGGCAGGCATGGATGGCGCGCAGGGTCTCGCCGCGGCCCTTGTAGACCGGGACGATGACGACGACGCGGGCCTGCGCGATGGGCAGGGCGCGGGGCAGGCGGTCCCAGGCGTCGGCGGGCGGGGCCTCCATGGGCGGGTAGGTGCCGAGATCCTCGGGGCAGCCCATCAGCCCGGCGGCCCGGCCGGTGCGCACGTAGTGCAGGAACGGCGACTCCCCGGG